>JASHTT010000234.1 GCA_030040415.1 Streptosporangiaceae bacterium
CGTGGTCGTCCCGCCGTCGACCTGCACGACGCCGCGCTCGGGCCGGCCGTCGACGAGACGCGCTGGGACCTGCGGCGCAAGAAGCTCTTCCTGTTTGGCCCGGAGCGGATGTCCTTGTCGATCGACCGGTTGCAGCACTACACCGGGACGCCGGCCACCTCGTTCCAGCGCTACGTGCTGCTCACCAACTACGCCTGGCATGTGGAAGAGTTCCGCGCCGCGCTGCCCGGCAGCACCGGGCCGCGCGACGGCGAGCACCAGATGCCCGCCTGGCACCACGCAGAGCCGGGCCGGGCGGGCCTGTCGATCATCGACATCGGCGTGGGCCCGTCCAACGCCAAGACGATCACCGATCACCTCGCCGTGCTGCGCCCTGACCTGGTCCTGATGATCGGGCATTGCGGTGGCCTGCGTAACCACCAGGAGATAGGCGACCTGGTGCTGGCCACCGCTTATATGCGCGACGACCGGGTGCTGGACGACGTACTGCCGCTGAGCGTGCCGGTGGTCTCCAACCACACTCTCAACGCGCTGCTACTTGGCGAACTCGCTGCTCGCGGCCTGCGCTGCCGGATGGGCGTCGTCTACACCACCGCCAACCGGAACTGGGAGCTGCAGCTCGGCCGGGTCAGCGAGCGCCTGCGGGCTTCCCGTGCCGTGGCAGTAGATATGGAATCGGCGACTGTGGCCGCTAACGGGTTCCGTTACCGGGTTCCCACCGCCACACTGCTGGCGGTCAGCGACAAGCCGCTGCACGGCCGGCCGAAGCTGGACCTCGAGGCGCAAGAGTTCTACGCCACGACCCGCCGCCAGCACGTGGAGATCGCGATCGCGGTGGCCGACAAGGTGCGCGAGCTGTATCCGGGCGGCTTGCCTGCCGGGGACCTGCGCTCTGCCGACGAACCGCTGCTGGGCCTCGGCGACTAGCGCCCGACCTGATCCAGGCGGCTGGCCGCCGATCAGCCCTGGGGGACCAGGATGCGGTGGAGCTGCAAGGCTTGATTGCGGCTGAAGAAGGAGACCTCGAACTGCCGGCCCGAGAATGGCTGGAGTACCTTCGGGGCTTCCCAGAGCCTGCCAGCGACGCTGATGCCGAGGGAATCCCCGGACTCGTAGGCCTGCTTGATGGCAGCTGTCACCGCCGATACGTCTGCCGTCGGCAGCTCGACGACGAAGCCGTAGGAGACAGGCCCGTTGGACCCAGGTGGGGGCTTGATTGCGGAGACCGCGGAGACCGCAGCGGACGTGATCGTCACCGGCGAGCCGACCGGACGGTAGCAGGACGTCGGGGCGGGCGGCGAAACGGCTGCGAGCCAGCCGGCCGGGCACCGGCCCGTTGCCGTGGGCCTGCTGCGCATGACCTGCGCGATGATCGGTGATCCCAGATGACGTGACACTGGTGTGGATCGCGTCGGGTCCGGGCCCAGTGGAGCGACGTGGCTGCAGCCCGCAACGGTGAGCACGGTAGCCGCCGCTGCCAGCACGCTAGCCAGGACGGACGGCGGGTGCAGCAGGCGCTGAAGCAGCATCTTCCAGTCTCCTAAGCAGCCATCGTGCCCGGGTACGGCGGCGGCGCAGGCGTTGCCGTCTGTGCGCGCACGGCATCCGGGGCGACCAATGCTGCCGCGGCCAGCAGGATGAGCAGTTCGGTGAGGCTGACATTGATCAGGTGCGGGTCGTGCAGGTAGGTGCCGAGCGTGACGAGGCGGTATATCCCGGCGTCGACGGCCAGCAGGACGAGCGTCAGTGACCACACGCCGGAGTCTGCTGCCCGATGGGACAACGCCCTGGGTGTGTGCACAACGCAGGCTGCGGCGATGATGACGCAGCACAGTCCGGCAAAGTCCGGCAGCCACGCGGCGTTGCCGGTCAACTGGGCCGCCAGCACCGGCCCGTACACCAGCAGGCAGCCGGCCGGCAGCGCCAGCAGCCATGGCCGGGCAGGGACGGGCGGGGCGTCGCGGTGGAACGCGGCCATGGCGAGGACAGGCGTGACACTCAGCAGGACCCACAGGGCCCACGACCCGAATGGGGCCGGCATGACGCCGGTGAGCCGGGACTGCAGCAAAGCGACGAGGTCGGGGATGATCGCCAGGGCGGCGAGGATACGGGCAGTGCGGTAATGCCCGAGTGCGAGCGTCACGAAGGTCACGACCCAGCCGAGGTTGACCACGTAGTACACGGCAGGCCAGAGGCCGTCAGGCGAGACGGTCAGCACGCTCGCGGGCGGTGCGGGAAGCCCGAACAGACGGTGGCTCCAGCTGGCAAGGACGAGCACGTAGAGCGCGACCACGGCGTGCATGAGCAGCACCGTGAGCACGAAGCGCCGTACCGCCTGGCCCCAGGCGAAGTACCGGCGGGGAGCGCCCGCGCCGCCCAGGTAGAGCCGGACGGCCAGGCCGGCCACGCTGCCGGCTTCTGCCCAGCTGGGGCCGGCAGCCTTGCGGATGTACTCGTCTGCCGCCGGGTCGCCGGTCAGCCAGCCATCCAGGAAGGCGGCGACCATGTCCTCTTCCCACTGCTGCCGGTACCAGCCGGGCAGCAGCCGCAGCACCCGCCGGTACCGACGCTCCAGGTCGCCACTCATCCGGCTGCCTCTGCGCCGCTCGGGCCGAGCCTCGCCCGCACCACGCGGGCGGACGCGGCACGAAGCTCGGCCTCTTCGGCGAGCGCACGCCGCCCCTCGCTCGTCAGCCGGTAGTAGCGGCGCAGCCGGCCGTCATGCGCTTCCTCCCGGTCAGGCTCGATCAGCCCTTCGACGGCGAGCCGGTCCAGCACCCCGTACAGGCCGCCGATCTTCAGCCGGACCCGGTCCTGCGACAGGTCGGCCACCTCTTTGACGATGCCGTACCCGTGCCGCGGGCCATCGGCCAGCGCGGTAAGCACGAAGAACGCCTGCGCGGTCATGGGCCCGACTGCCATGTCAGCAATATAGTGGAATCCAAGATATTAGTCGATCCCGAGGGCTGGGCCGTCGTCTTCGCGCGCGCCAGGACGGGCCTCTGTCGCCCGGCCCGATACCGCGCACCGCTAGCCTGATCACCGTGCACGCGGCGGTCATTGTCAATCCGGCGCGGGTGCGGGGCCTGCCGCGACTCCGGCTGGCCTGTGCCGAGGCGTTCGCCGCCAGTGGCTGGTCAGCGCCCGAAGTCATGCTGACGACCCCGGATGATCCGGGCGCGGGCATTTGCGCCGAGGCCCTCCGGGCCGGCGCCGACCTCGTGCTGGCCGTGGGTGGCGACGGCACCGTGCGGGAATGTGCGCAGTCGCTAGCTGGAAGTGCCGTTCCCCTCGGTATCGTGCCTAACGGTGCGGCCAACCTGGTAGCGAGGGCACTGCGCATCCCGGGTGACCTGAACGGCGCGCTGACGACCGCCCTGCGCGGCGAGCGGCGCAGCATCGACCTGGCCGTCGCCGACGGCACGGCGTGCGTCGCGATGACCGGAATGGGACTTGACGCGGCGGTCGTCAAGGCAGCGACCGGGCGGCTCAAGCGGCACGCCGGATGGCTCGGCTACGCAGCGGCGGCCCTGCCCAGGCTGGCCCGACGGCCTGTGGTCTTCACCGTGGCGCTGGACGGGCAGTCCCCGTTCACGGTGGCCGCGCAGACGGTCGCGGTCGGCAACCTCGGCTTGCTGCCCGGCGGGTTCTCGCTGCTGCCGGACGCGCGCATGGACGACGGGAAGCTTGACGTGGCGATACTCGCGCCTGCCGGGCTGCCCGGCTGGGTGAGCATCGGTGTACGGGTGGTCGGCGCCAGCCGCCACGACGACAGCCAGCTTCGCCGTTACCAGGCTCGCCAGGTCGAGGTCAGCGCGGACACCGAACTGCCGAGGCAGGTAGACGGCGAGCTGCTCGGCGCGAGTCGGACGCTGTCCGTCGTGGCGAGGCCCGGCGCGCTCCGCGTGATGGTGCCGCGGAGCTGAACTGCTCGTACCCGCTTACTTCTTCTTGCGCGGCGGCGACACCGATCCTGGCGGCGGGATCTTGCCGGGGCCGGTAACGCTGCAGGCCAATGAGTGCTTGTCGGTGTCGGCGAGCGGCTTGGCCAGCTTCGGCGGCGTCAGGAAGTGCGGTGTGCTCATGTCGAGCAGGTCCAGCATGGGCCAGGCGTTCGCGTCCCGGTAGGTCATCGCCGGGAGGTTCCACTTGTACTCCACCAGCGCGCAGATGCTGGTGTGATCCATGACCCGGTGCGACACGTAGTCCGGCCGGGAATAGGGCGAGATCACCGCCATCGGCACCCGGAAGCCGTACTGCTTGAAGCCGTTGTACGCGCTCTCGCCCTTCGGCACGTCCGGCGGGATGTCGTCCGGCGCCAGGGCGGCCGGCGGCGGGACGTGGTCGTAGTACCCGCCGTGCTCGTCGTAGGTCAAGACCATCAGCGTCTCGGCCCAGGCTGGCCCGCTCATCAGCGCGTCGATGACGGACGCCGTGAACTGCTCGCCGAGGACGATGTTCTGCGGGTTCTCCTCGGACGTTGTGTTGTAGTTCGGCTCCAGGAACGTGTACTGCGGCAGCGTGCCGTTCGCCGCGTCGGCGAAGAAGCCCGTTGCCTTCTTGCCGTCGCTCGCGGGCTCTCCGATGGGCAGGATCTTCTTGCCCGCGTACTCGATGTACAGCTTCAGGTACAGCAGCAAGGTGGACTGGTTGCTGTAGTAGTTCCGCCAGCTGATCTTGGCGTCTTCCAGCTTGTCGAAAAGTGTGCCGTTCGGCGGGTACTGGCTCAGCGTTGGGATCGTGTCGTTGACCATGCCCATCGACGTGGCCGCGATGAGGTAGCGGCGGTTCGGGTACGTCTGGCCGAGTACCGAGCAGAAGTACCGGTCACCGATCGGGAAGATGTCCGCCATCGAGTAGTAGAACGGCTGATCCGAGCGGTCGAAGTAGCCCATCGATACCGGGCCGCTGCCGGACTTCACGAATCCGTCGTTGCGGCCGCCGTCGAACTGGATGTGGCTGTTCAGCCAGGTCTGGCTGGGGGCCGAGCTCAGCTGGCACGTGGTCGGCATGTGGAACGCGTGCTGGATGTCGCCGTTGGCGTACACGTTGCTCGCGTTGGGCTTGCCCTCATGGTCGAGCCTGAAGCCCTCGGCGCCGTGCCGGCGGAGCATGCCCCACTTGTTGTCGTAGGAGTGGTTCTCCTGCATGAGCACGACGACGTGCTTGATCTTCGGGATCGTGTCGGTGCCCATCGGCAGCCGTGGATGGGGGAGCGAGCCGGGCTTGCGGAGCACCCTCGCGCTGGCCGCTGGCCGGCTGGCGGCGCTGGCTGAAGCCAGCCCGCTGGCGCCGACGCCGACGCCGGCCGCCGCGACGATTCCGGCCTGAAGTACCCCGCGCCTGCTGAGACCGGGCCTTGCCTGAGGTTCGGTGCTGTCACCCACTGACGTGCCTCCTTAGAGCCTGCGTGCAGATGGTACGGCAAGCAAAGCGCGCATATCTGGACCTGACGGGTGAATATTTGGCACCGGGCCGGGCAGTTCAGGCTCCCCGCCTCCCTAGCGCGGTCCGATCGGCTTGGTGAGCCGCACGTCCTCTTCGGTGTAGCCGAGCGCGGCGTAGAAGGCCCGCGCCGTGTGGTTAGCGGCGCCGGTTTCAAGGGTGAGGAACGACAGACCCCGCTCCGCGCCCCAGGCTTCCGCGGCTGCCATCAGCCGGCGGGCGATGCCGCGTCTCTCGCAGCCGGCCGCGGTCACCAGCTCGCCAACGTAGGCATCGACCTGGCCGCTAAAGTGCGTCCGCTCGGTCACCGCGACAACGCCCACAACCTGCTCGCCAAGCGCCGCGACGTACGTGGCGTGCCCCGGCTGCCGCGCGGTTTGCGTGGCGGACGCGATCCAGCCCTGCACGGCCGCTAAGACCGCGGCTGGGTCCCGCCACGGTGCGACACCTTCGGTGAGCCGCGGCGCGAGCGCGAGTACTGCTTCGCGGTCGGCCGGCGAGTACTCCCGGATCAGGATGTCCGCTGAGGTCACCCCCGCAGGCTAGCCGAGGAACGACAGCCGCACCGTGCGGTCGGGATTGTCGACGTTCAGGTCCACGAGGGCGACCGACTGCCAGGTGCCGAGGGCCAGCGATCCGCCGAGCACGGGCAGCGTGGCATCCGGCGGGACGAGGGCCGGCAGCACGTGCGACCGCCCGTGGCCAACAGAGCCATGGGCGTGCCGCCACCGGTTGTCGGCCGGCAGCAGCTGCGAGAGTGTGGCCAGCAGGTCAGCGTCGCTGCCTGAACCCAGTTCCAGCACGGCCAAGCCGGCCGTCGCGTGCGGCACGAACACGTGCAGCAGGCCATCGCCGCCGGCCGATGCCTCGCGTGCGAACTGCTCGCACTGTGGGGTTATGTCGACTACCGTCTCCCGGCTGCCCGTCCTGACACGCAGCGTCGTCGTCTTCATACCGGCGAGGTTAAGTGATGCCGCACGGATCTTTTCCGGCGCGTCGCGTAATCCCCGGCGTTGGGCGGGACAGCCGCCACCCTCGTGCGCGCGCTGCGGCAGAATGCACGGCATGACAGAACCGAGTCCCCGCGCTCTCGCGGACGCCTACGTGCAGCAACTGGCCGAGCTTGACCCGCTGCTCGCCACCATGCTCGGCCTGCCGGTCGGTCAGGACCGGCTGCCTGACCTGTCGCCGGCCGGCCAGCAGGCTCTCGATGAGCTGCGGAAGGCGACACTAGCCAAGCTGGATGCGGCCGAGCGAGTTGCCGGGTCGGCTGACGGGTTCGCCGACGCCGACGACCGGCGATGCGCCCGGCTGCTGCGCGAGCGGCTCGGCGCGGAACTCGGGACGAGCGAGATCAACGAGGACCTGCGAGCAATGTCGAACATCTTCGGGCCGCAAGAGTCGGTGCGCGGAGTGTTTTTGATGATGCCGGCAAGCTCAGCAGACGACTGGGCGGTCATAGCCCGGCGGCTGGCCGGCGTGGGTGAGGCGCTGGCACAGTACCGGCAGTCGCTCGCGGAAGGCGTCCGGCGCGGCCTGTTCGCGGCGCCTCGGCAGGTTGAGACGGTGGCCACGCAACTCGCCGAGTGGCAGGCCGCCGGTGACGGCAAGGGCTGGTTCGCCGACTTCGCCGCGGCCGTGCCGGCCGACAGCCCCGCCGCTGTCCGCGCCGACCTGGCGCAGGCAGCGGCGGCCGCGGACGAGGCAGTGTCCGGCCTGCGCGACTGGCTGATCAGCGAGTACCTGCCCGGTGCGATCGGCACGCCGGACGGGCAGGGCGAGGACCGATACCAGGCCGGTGCACGGCTGTGGAACGGCACCAGTCTGGACCTGGCCGAGGTCTACGACTGGGGCTGGTCGCAGTACCGGCAGATCCTCGGCGAGATGCAGGCCGAGGCGGACCGGATCCTCCCCGGATCGACGCTGCAGCAGGCGATGCGCCACCTGGACGAGCACGGCGAGGCGGTCGAGGGCGTTGCGGAGATCCGGGCCCGGCTGCAGGACCTGATGGACGAGGCCATGGCCAGCCTGGACGGCGCACACTTCGACCTCGCCGAGCCGGTCAAGGTGGTGGAGGCCAGGATCGCACCGGCCGGCAGCGCCGCCGCGCCGTACTACACGCTGCCGTCGAAGGACTTCTCCCGCCCCGGCCGGACTTGGCTGCCGACGATGGGTCTTACCAGGTTCCCGATGTGGAACCTGTACAGCACCTGGTACCACGAGGGCGTGCCCGGCCACCATCTCCAGTTCGCCCAGTGGCAGTACCTGTCCTCGCAGCTATCGGTGTTCCAGACCAGCGTCGGCATGGTCAGTGCGTCCGCCGAGGGCTGGGCGCTGTACGCGGAGCGGCTGATGGACGAGCTGGGCTTCCTGCAGGCGCCGGGAGCGCGGATGGGCTACCTGGACGCACAGCTCATGCGCGCCATCCGGGTGATCATCGACATCGGCATGCACCTGCAACTCGAGGTCGCCGCCGACTGGCCGCCGGGCGCTGGCCAGCGGTGGACGCCTGAACTCGCGCTCGAGTTCTTCGTCGCGCACAGCGGTCGCAGCCGGGAATTCCTGGCCAGCGAGGTGGTCAGGTACCTGAGCGCGCCGGGCCAGGC
>JASHTT010000235.1 GCA_030040415.1 Streptosporangiaceae bacterium
ACCGACACCCCGCAGACCGTCATCGACGTGCTCAACTACCTCAACGACGACCTGAAGGTGGACGAGATGCAGATCTCGCCTGCCTACGCCTACGAGAAGGCACCGGACCAGGAGCATTTCCTCGGTGTAACGGAAACGCGGGAGTTGTTCCGCAAGGCGTTCGGCGAAGGCAACCGAAAGCGCTGGCGGCTCAACCACACGCCGCTCTTCCTTGACTTCCTCGAGGGCAAGGCCGATTTCTCCTGCACGGCGTGGGGCATACCTTCGTACTCGCTGTTCGGCTGGCAGCGGCCTTGCTACCTGATGGCCGACGGGTACGCCAAGACCTACAAAGAGCTCGTCGAGACCACGGAGTGGGAGAAGTACGGCCGCGGCAAGGACCCCAGGTGCGCGAACTGCATGGCGCACTGCGGCTACGAGCCCTCGGCGGTGCTGGCTACGACCTCTTCGCTGCGGGAGTCAATTCGCGCGATCCGGGGTTCCTGACCGGCCCCGGCTCGCCCCGCCGCGCCGGGCCGCCCGGCTTGCGCGCTGCGGGCCGGCGAACTGGCGACGCGGACACCGGGAACTGCCGCAGCCGCAGGCTGTTCCAGACGACGAACGCCGACGACAAGGTCATCGCCCCGGCGGCGATCAGCGGGTCGAGCAGACCCAAAGCGGCGAGCGGGATGGCTGCGACGTTGTAGCAGAACGCCCACGCCAGGTTGCGGCGTATGGTCGCGAACGTGCCCCTGGCCAGTCTGATCGCCTCGGGCACGGCCATCAGGTCGTCTCTGAGCAGGATCAGGTCGGCGGCGCTGATGGCCACGTCGGTGCCGGATCCGAGCGCGAGCGCCAGGCTGGCGGCAGCGAGCGCCGGCCCGTCGTTGACGCCGTCGCCGACCATGGCCACTTCCCGGCCGCCGGAGCGCAACCCCGTGACGATCGCCGCCTTGTCGGCCGGCAGCGCCCCGGCGATCACCTCGTCGACACCGGCGAGCTCGCCGACGGCCCGGGCGGTTGCCTCGTTGTCCCCGGTCAGCAGCACCGTCCGAAGGCCGAGCGTGTGCAGTTCCGCCACCGCGCCGGCCGCCGACGGCTTGACCGTGTCCGCGACCGCCAGGACACCCCGCCCCGCACCGCTCCAGCCCGCTAGCACAGTCGTCCAGCCGGCCCGTTCCCATTCTTGTGCTTGAGCGGAAAGCGCGGCGGAGACCCGCAGGCCCTCGTCGCGCAGCAGCTTCTCGCGGCCCACGGTGACCTGCACGCCGTCGACCCGGCCGCGCGCGCCGAGCCCGGGCAGCGCGGTGAAGTCCGCGGCCTGGGTGAGCGTTGCGCCCGCTCGCGCGGCCTCGGCGATCGCGGCGGCGACGGCGTGCTCGGAAGCCTGCTCGACCGACCCGGCGCGGTAGAGCAGTTCCTCGCGGCTGGTGCCGGCCGCCGGAAGCACCGCGGCGAGCGACATCTTGCCGGTGGTCACCGTGCCGGTCTTGTCGAGCACCACGGTATCGACAGACCGTGACAATTCCAGCGCCTGGTAACCCTTGATGAAGATGCCCAGGCTGGCGCCGCGGCCGCAGGCGACGACGAGGGCGGCCGGCGTGGCCAGGCCGAGCGCGCACGGGCAGGCGATGATCAGCACGGCGAGGGCGGCGCTGAACGCGTGCTCGGCGGTGCTGCCCGCAGCGAGCCAGCCGACCAGCGTGGCAGCCGCCATCGCCAGCACCGCGGGGACGAAGACGCCAGAGATCTTGTCGGCGACACGCTGGATCGCGGCCTTCTGCGCCTGTGCCTGCTCGACCAGCCGGATCAGCTGGGCGAGCTGGGTGTCCTTGCCCACCTTCTCCGCCTGCACTACCAGCCGCCCGGCCAGTGCGACGGTACCGCCGGTCACGCTGTCACCCTGGGCCACCTCGACCGGGACGGACTCGCCGGTCATCATGCTGCGGTCGACTTCCGACTGGCCGAACAGCACCCGGCCGTCGGCTGCGATCTTCTCGCCGGGCCTGACGATGAAGGTGTCGCCTGGGCGCAGTTCATTGACGGGAACGCGACGCTCCGTGCCGTCTGCCGATAGCACGCAGACGTCCTTGGCGCCGGTCGCAGCCAGCGTCCGCATGGCCTCGCCGGCTGTCCGTCGCGCCCGTGCCTCGAAGAACCGGCCAGCCAGCAGGAACGTGGTCACGGCGGCTGCCACCTCGAGGTAGATCCCGCCACCAGCGCCGTGCACGAGTTCGTACCTGGCGCTCTGGCTGACCGGCGCTGCGTCGAGTACGAACATCGCGTAGAGCGACCATGCGCAGGCGGCGGTGATGCCGAGTGAGACCAGGGTGTCCATGGTCAGCGTGCCGTGCCGCAGGTTGCGCCAGGCCGCGTAGTGGAACGGCCAGGCGGCCCAGCCCGCCACCGGGACGGTGAGCGCGATCAGCAGCCACTGCCAGCCAGGGAAGCGGTACGCCGGGAACAGCGACATGCTGATCGACAGATCCGACAGCGGGACGAAGAAGATCAGGGCGACGATCAGCCGGCGGCGCAGATAAGCGGCCCGGTCCGTGTCGAGGCTTCCGTCGTCGGCGTCGGGGAGCGCTTCGCGCGCGCCGTAGCCGGCCTGCTCGACGGCCTTGACCAGCGTGCCTGCCGTGACCGCCCGCGGTGCCAGCACGCTGGCGCGCTCGGTGGCGAAGTTGACAGTCGCCCGGACGCCGTCGAGGCCGTTGAGCTTGCGCTCCACCCGGGCCGCACAGGCCGCGCACGTCATGCCGGAGATGGCTAGCTCGATCTCCTGCGTCGCTTGCGTCCCGTCAGCCACGGCAGCTGACGACATCCGGTCCGCCTTCCCGCGCCGCATCGGAAGTCCCGCGGCACTCGTAAGGCAACGTTACCGTGCGGTTTTCCGCCTGGTTAACATGCCTGGATGGAGCAAAACGTGTATGTCGTCACGGGCATGACCTGCAGTCACTGCGTCGAGGCAGTGCGCAGTGAGATATCCGGCATTCCAGGCGTTACGGATGTCCAGGTTGACCTGGCCGATGGCCGCGTGACGGTGGCCGCCGATCCGGTGCCATCCGCGGCCGCTGTCCGTGCTGCGGTCGAGGCGGCCGGCTACGAGCTGGCCGGCTAGCTGGCTATACCGGGCCAAACCAGCGGTGAGGTCATGTGTTCCGGCAATTCAGGTGATCTTGTGCCGTGTACCGGCCACCCTTGCTAGCTCGCCTCCGCCGGCCGACGTATTATCGCTGCGAATCCGGGTCCGTGGGGTTCCGGAGGTCGGCCTGGGGTCGGGCTGTAAGCGCTGGAGGCAGGTAAGTGGCAGGCAACGAGAGGTCTCCGGCGCTGCCTAGCCTCCGGCTCGATGAACTGCTCGCCGAGCTGCAGGTGCGGCTGCAGGCCGTGCTCGACACGCGCGACCGGGTGAACGCGCTATTCGAGGCCGTCATCGCCGTTGGCACCAATCTGGACATCGAGGCGGTGCTGCGCGGCATCGTCGAGGCGGCCGTCTCGCTGGTGGATGCCAGGTACGGGGCGATGGGCGTCATCGGCGAGGAAGGCAAGCTTGCCGAGTTCATCCCGGTCGGCCTGAGCGAGGATGAGATCGCCCGCATCCATCACTGGCCGGAAGGCCGGGGGCTGCTCGGCGCGCTGATCACTGACCCGAGGCCGCTGCGGATCGCCGACCTCGGCAAGCACGAACTGTCGTCCGGCTTCCCGGCCGGGCATCCGCCGATGACCTCGTTCCTCGGCGTGCCGATCCGGATCCGGGACGAGGTGTACGGGAACCTGTACCTGACCGAGAAGCAGGGCGGCGGCCAGTTCGACGAGGAAGACGAGGCAGTGCTCGTCGCGCTGGCGGCTGCGGCCGGTGTCGCTATCGAGAACGCCCGGCTCTACGACGAAGCGCGCAGGCAGCAGCGCTGGCTGGCGGCGAGCGCGGAGGTCACGAGCACGCTGCTGTCCGGGCCGGATGTCAGGGACGCGCTGGCCCTGATCACCGAGCGGTCGCTGACTATATCGGGTGCCGACCTGGTGATGCTCGCGCTGCCCACCGCTGACGGGCGGCAGCTGCACGTTGAGCACGCGGCCGGCGACGGCGCCGACGGGGCAGTCGGTCTCGTGCTGCCCGCCGGCGGCTCGGCATCGGGCCGCGTGCTCGCCAGCGGCGACAGGCTGACGGTCGAGGACTTCAGCCACGACAGCAGGGTCGCGACCGTGGCCAGGGACCACCTGAACCTGGGGCCGGCCATCCTGGTACCGCTCGGGACCGCGGGAAACGTCCGCGGCGTGCTGACGGCGGGCCGCCGGCCAGGGGCGATGCCACTAGCACCAGCTGCGGCGGACATGCTGACGACGTTCGCGATCCAGGCGGGCATCGCGCTCGAGCTCGCCGAGCACCGCAGTCAGGCCGAGCGGGTGGCCGTGTTCGAGGACCGCGACCGGATCGCTCGTGACCTGCACGACCTGGTGATCCAGCGGCTGTACGCGACCGGCATGTCGCTGCAGGGAACGGTGCCGATGATCGCCTCGGCGGAAGTTTCCGACCGGGTAAACGCTGCCGTCGACGCGCTGGACGAGACGATCAGGGAGATCAGGTCGTCGATTTTCGCGCTGCAGTCACGCGCGGAAGCCAGACCGCTGAGCCTGCGCGCCCGGATCCTCGTCGTCGCGGATGAGATGACCGGAATATTGGGTTTCCCGCCCTCGCTGCGGCTCGACGGCCAGCTGGACAACGGCGTACCGGACGACGTCAGCGAGCAGCTGCTCACTGCGCTGCGAGAGGCGCTGTCCAACGCCGCCCGCCATGCCGGTGCAAGCGCCGTGGACGTGCGGGTGACTGCCGCCCGCGAGCTGTCGCTGATGGTCGCGGACAACGGCTCGGGCATCAAGGACACGAGCCGGCGCAGCGGCCTGGCGAACCTCGAGCAACGGGCGAGCAAGCTGGGCGGCACCCTTCGGCTTGACTCCCGCCCCGGTGGCGGCACCGAACTTACCTGGCAAGTGCCGCTGACCTTCGAGAACGGGCCGGACGCCTGATCTAGGCCGTGACGTCCGCCAGCTTCGTGCCGGGCTGGGCAGCCTGGGCCGGCTCGTTCCGCTGCTCAGCTGAGCCAGGCATGACCAGCTCGCTCGGCGTGCGACGCGGCGTGGCCTGGGCGGTGCGTGCGACGCCGAACTGCAGCAGCAACTGCGGCGCCCCGGCGAGGGCCAGATCGTCCCTGATCAGCCTGCGTATGGCGGCCGCTTCGAGCGGCCGGGTATGCAGGCTGGCGAATACCCACTTAGTCGCGGCGTGCAGCAGCAGCCGGTGCAGGGCCTGACCCGCCCGCAGCCAGTCAGCGCGGCCGTCGCGCAGGGTGGTCACTATCGCGGTGGCGGCTGGCGGCGGGCCATCCGCTGGCAGTTTCCCGATGCCCCGGCCGAGGTCGAAGTCGCGCTGGCCGAGCCGGCTCGCGTCGTGCCCGAGCTCGGCCGGTATCGCGGTGGCCGGGATTCCGTCCCTGGCATGGCTGCCGGGTACCCGCGTCCACTGCCGCACGTCCGCTCGTTCGAGCGGGTCGGCGTCCTGCCGGTGACCCACCGCGCCGACGATCTGAGCCAGCCGCAGGAAGTCGGCGGGCCCGACCATCGAGAGCGCGGCGCCTTCGGCCAGCGCATCGTGCTGCAG
This sequence comes from Streptosporangiaceae bacterium, assembly GCA_030040415.1. Classification (GTDB taxonomy): domain Bacteria; phylum Actinomycetota; class Actinomycetes; order Streptosporangiales; family Streptosporangiaceae; genus JAJYUU01. The sequence continues at coordinate 5,639 of JASHTT010000235.1, forward strand.
GGCCGGCACCAGTCCGGCAGGCATCGGCTCCCCGGTGAACGGGCCCCGGTGTGTGTGCCGGTGCGGCACCGCCTCCAGTAGCTGGCGTTCCAGCGGCGTCGCGGGCTCCGGCGCGCCGATCCGGACCGTGGCGAGGAGCCGCAGGTTCGCAGCGTCCGGCAGCAGGTCGACCACCGGCAGGTAGCCGAGTGACCGGACTGCGAGCCGCAACCCGAACAGCGCGGATCCGCAGCTGATGAGCATCTCCCTGCCGACCGGGTCGGCGCGCACCTTCCTGGCTGGGTCGGCATACAGTTCGACGGCCCCGTCGCCGACCCGGAAGAGCCATGGCTGGGTGTTGTGGATAGACGGCGCACGAGCGGCCGTGGCGATCAGGTAGCCGACTTCGTCGGCCAGGATCGGTGTTGCCGATGGGACGAATTCGTCGGTCATGCTGCTCACCTCGCTAACACACGGCCATGCTCGCTGGCGACTGACGCGTATTCGCAGGGCCTGATGGCAGGCCAGGGCGGGACGAAGGTCCGCCGTGCACCAGCCGTCGTCGACATTTATGTTCGAAAGGGGCAAAATTCGTTGTGGCCGACGTATGGGTGTGCGGTTACTGGTGTTATAGAGCCAGTAACCGCACACCCATGAGCCAGTGAAGATCAATGTCGGAGCTTAATCGGTCC
>JASHTT010000236.1 GCA_030040415.1 Streptosporangiaceae bacterium
GGCCGCCTCGGGCGGCTCACCACTGAGGAACTGCTCCGCCGGGTGCCCGCAGCTGACCTGATCCTGATAACCAGGACGCCCGGACGCCTCGCTGACCTGGCCGACCGCGGAGCGGCCGTCAGGTACGGCGACTTCGACGAGCCGGAGAGCATGGTCGCGGCGTTAGGCGGCGCGCACCGCGTCCTGGTGATCAGCGCCATCGGAACGCCGACCCGGCACAGGGCAGCGTTCGAGGCCGCCGCGCGTGCCGGAGTCGCGCACCTGTACTACACCTCCGTGCCGAATCCGGTGGCAGGCAACCCGTTCCCGCCCGCAGCCGGCCAGCGGGCAAGCGAACAGTTTCTGCGCGACGTTGGCGTCGCCTGGACCGTGCTGCGGAACGCCCTGTATGCAGACCTGCGCGCGGAGATCGCGGCGGCGTACGTGCGGGCAGGATGCTGGACTACCAATACCGGGAACGGCGGGCATGCCTTCGTCAGCCGTCAGGACTGCGCGGCTGCAGCGGCGGGTGCACTGACCAGTGAGGGCCACGCGGGGCAGACTTACCTGATCACCGGTCCGGAACTGATCGGCGCCGGGCAATACGCCGGTCTGCTGGCGGAATTCGGCGGGCGCCCGGTCGAGTGCCGCCAGGTAGACGACGCGACCTACGAGCGGTACCGGGCCGAGTTCGAGTCTGACCCGGCGAACTCCGCGTACTTCGAGCTCTTCACCGGAACCGGCCAGGCGATCCGGACTGGCTACCTGGGCGAGCAGACGGCAGCCGTGGCCGAGCTAAGCGGCCGTCCCGCGACCTCAATGCGTGCGGTCTTCGAGCGGTGCTGGTCTGGCTAGAGTGACCATGGCGCGAATCCGCTTGGACGGCTGGCCGCCCATCGGGTAGGCATGGCTTATGGCAGCAGAGGTCGCGCGTTACTGGCGGCACAACGCGGTCGATGGAGTCGACCTGCTGCGCGCGCGGTTCATCACGCACAGGTTCGGCAGGCATGCCCACGAGACGTACACGTTCGGGCTGATCGAGGCCGGCATCGAGGAGTTCGACTACGGCGGCACCCTGTACCGCGCCGGTCCCGGAGACGTCGCGCTGCTGGATCCTGAGGTCGTCCACACCGGACAGGCGGGGACACCGGCCGGCTGGGCATACCGGGTGCTGTACCCGGAGGTCAGCGTTGTCGCCGAGGTCGCTGCCCAACTCGGCCTGGGCGGCACGCCGCATTTCCCGCAGACGGTACTGCATGACGCTGCCAGCGCCAGCCTGCTGCGCAACGCGCACCGCGCCGCCGAGCACGGTGACCGGTTGGCTTCGTCCAGCCTGCTCAATGCCGCGCTGGCCAGGCTGCTGTGCGCGCACGCGGAGCGGCTGCCGATCATCGAGCCGACCGCTGCGCAGCGCGCGCCCAATGTCGTCAGTACCGTGTGCGACTTGCTGGCAGACCGGATGGCCGACCCGCCGACGCTGGCTGAGCTCGCAGCGATGACCGGGCTTAGTCAGTTCGCCCTGCTGCGAGCGTTCCGCTGTGAAACCGGCCTGCCACCGCACGCCTACCTCAACCAGCAACGGGTCCGGCAGGCCCGGGTGCTGCTCGACCGCGGCCTGGCCCCGGCGGAAGTGGCAGCCCAGACCGGCTTCGCCGACCAAGCCCACCTGTCCAGGCATTTCAAGCGCGTGGTCGGCGTGCCACCGGGCGCCTACCAGCGCGAGCGCCTGCTGCCCGCCTGCTAGCAGGCGGCAAGAACGTACAAGACCGGCGTCAAGGCGCTACCTAGGTTGGCTCGCATGCCAGCCAACATGACAGGTACCGTGGCCCGGCCGGTGCGCGACGGCGTCGGACTCGGGCTGGCCGTCGGCGTGTCCGGTGTCGCCTTCGGGGCGGCCGCGGTCAGCGCGGGACTCAGCACCTGGCAGGCCTGCGCGCTGAGCCTGTTCGCCTTCACCGGCGCCTCACAGTTCGCGCTCGTCGGGGTCATCGCGACGGGCGGTAGCCTGCTGGCCGGATCGGCCGGAGCAATCTTGCTCGGCAGCAGGAACACGCTGTACGGGCTGCGGCTAGCGGACGTATTGCACCCGAGTGGTCCGGGCCGGCTGCTTGTCGCGCTCGGGGTCATAGACGAGACCACCGCGATCGCGCTCGCCCAGCCAGACCCGCCCGCCGCCCGAAAGGGCTTCGCTGCCACGTTCGCGGTCCTGTATATGACCTGGAATCTCAGCACGCTCGCCGGCGCAGTCGGGGCAGGCAAGATCGGCTCGCCGCAGGCCTTCGGGCTCGACGTTGTCGGGCCGGCCGCGTTCCTCGCCCTCATCTGGCCCAGGCTGAAGGCCGGACGTACCGAGCGAACCGTCGCGCTGGGCGGCGTGGCTGTCGCCCTCGGCCTCACGCCGCTGCTGCCCGTGGGCGTGCCTGTCATCCTGGCCGCGACCGCCGCCGTTGCCGGCGCGCTCTGGGAGTCCAGGTGACGGGCGTCTGGATCGCCGTGCTGGTCACCGCGGGCGGCTGTTACGCGCTGAAGCTCGCCGGGCTCACCGTGCCGCAGCGGGTACTCGCGAATCAGCGCGTCCGGCGCTTCGCCGAGCTAGTGCCGGTGGCGCTGCTCGCTGCCCTGGCGGCGGTACAGAGCATGACCTCCGGCCAGTCCATCGACCTGGATCCGGCCCGCCTCGCCGGGATGGCCGCTGCCGTGGTTGCGCTGCTGCTGAGGGCACCGTTCCTGGTCGTCATCATCGCCGCCGCGGCAACTGCCGCCGCCCTCCGCGCGTTCGGAGTCGGCTAGCAGCACGTCACGCGGCGGGGACCGCGACCTTGTGCCAGGTGCTGCCGCCGTTGACGGTCCGCCAGAGCGTCGAACTGACCGCGGTGGTATCCACGACCCAGCCAGTACCGCCGCTGGTGAAGTTCACGGTCGGCGGCGTCGGGTCGTCATATGAGTAGAACAGCGGGCTGAAGGTGACGTCGGACTTTATGGTCCGCCAGGTCTTCCCGGCGTTGTCGGTGGCAAGGACGCGATCGCCCGCCACCAGTCGCCAGGATTCCGGCGTGATCGCGTCGACCAGCCATCCCGTCGCCTTGCCCGGTGGGGTCACCGCGTGCCATTGCGCGCCGTCGTCGGTCGTGACGTAGACGACGGACTTCTCCCCCGGCGCCGCGTCGGCCGGCGTTGCGTCGGCTGGCGACGTACCTCCCCCGTTGATCGTGTACCCGACGGCACCCTTCCCGCCGGCGAGCACCGGCTGTCCGGAGAACCCGGAACCGTTCTCCAGCTCGCCCGGTGCGGCCGCTACCTTCCGCTTGAGCCACGTCTTGCCGCCGTTGATGGTTTCGTACAGCGGCCCGGTAACGGGTCCTGCGGACCCGAAGACGGCCCAGCCCAGGTCCGGGCTCGAGAACTGGACGTTCTTGTCGAAGGCCAGCGGAAGCGCACCTGGCGGCGTAGTCGTGCTCGTGCCGGTGGTCAGGACGAGCTGCCACTTTTCCCCGCCATCGGTAGTCCGGTAGATGATGGCCGCCTCCTCGCCCGTCATGTAGACGGGCGTTGACAAGCACCAGCCGTCGGCCGGACTGACGAAGTCCAGGCTGCAGTTGTAAAGAAAGCCGTTGAAGACTGGCAACGGCGCCTTGCCGACAGTCGTCCAGTGCCGTCCACCGTCGGCGGTCGCCGTGATCGTCTCGGGCGTGCCCTCATTCACGCTGCCGTAGGTGACCCAGGCATGGGACGCGTCGAGCCCGTACACGCCGGTGATGAAATGGTCCCCCGTCTGCTTTGCCAAGCCAGGCGGCGTCACATTGGACCAGGTCTTACCGCCGTTCGTGGTGAGTTCGAGTGCCTGCGGCGATCCAGTGGTCTCGCCCTGCGTCCAGGCCCATGCGGTGTCGGCGCCGACCGTCCATACCTGCTCCAGAGCCTGGGCGGTCGATGCGGGGGCGCTAGTCCCGGCAGTCGCGGCCGACGGGGTGAACGCCGCAAAGATGATCGCCGCAAGCCCGACAGCGCAGAGTGGAACGCGCATCTCCGGCGCACCTCCCGTTCATGGCCCCCGTTTGTGAGACGCCAGCCGGTCGCCCGGGGTTGTAAGAATCTGCTTTCCCCGGCGTAGTGCGCAGCGGTTAGTGGCGGCTTAGCACAACCACCACGAGCATGATGATGACGGCAGCAAGGACCAGCCCCGCGATGATCACCGCAGCGTCCGTCAGGCCAACCAAGTGCAGCCGGGTAGCTCGCGCATCGGCGCGCGCCTTCTCGGCGCGCAGGGCCTTGCGCCGGGCCTCGCTCATCTTCTGCCGCTTCCCCGGCGGGGCCGGCAGGATCAGCCGCCGCTGCGGCCTGTACGCGGAGATCCTCGGGTCGTTCAGGTCGTCGTCCACGACACCTCCCGGCGCACCAATTCCTCAGTTCCCAGTATGACCGAGGCGGACGCCAAGTTGACCGCCTCGGTAGTTGCCGGTGATCGGCGTCTAGGTCAGCGTGATCGGGCCGAGGCGCTCCGAGGTAACCGCGATCGTGACAACCGGAGCAGTTTTAGCAGCAGCAGGAGCAGCGTGATGCGCACGGCAGTTGCACCGCCAGACAGCGGATCGCCTAGGGTTCCGTGAGGTGGCCAAGCAGATCCGGAGCGGACCAGGAGGTCGCGGTGGGTGAGGCGGCGGTACAGGTAGAGGTGCTCGACAGCGTCACCGACGAGGCCGTCGAGGCGTTCAGCAGGCTGCTGCCGCAGCTATCGAGCTCGGCCAGACCGCTGGACGCGGCGGCGCTTTCCGCGATCGCCAGTTCGCCGGCCGTCACGGTTCTGGTGGCCCGGATGGACGGCAAGATCATCGGCACTCTCAGCCTCGCCATGTTCCCAGTCCCCACTGGGTTGCGCGCCTGGATCGAGGATGTCGTTGTGGACGAGGCAGCCGGGCACCATGGCGCGGGCACGGCGCTGGTGCGCGAGGCCATTCGCATCGCGGAGCAGGCGGGCGCCCGGACCGTCGACCTCACGTCCAGGCCGTCAAGGCAGGCGGCGGGCCGACTCTACGAGAAGGTCGGATTCACCCAGCGCGACAGCCGCGTATACCGGTACACCGTCGACTGACAGCCGATAGAACGTCGGCTGACGGCCAGTGCAACCGACTCGATCAGCCGGACGGGTACCGGCCGCCATCGCTGGCAACGGGCCGCCGCAGCGCTGGCCGAAGTTGACAGCTACACCTTGAGCAGCCGCTTGACAGCGTCGACCCCCTTGGCGAACGGGTCGCTGTCCGGCATCTTCCCGTCTGGCGTCGCCTGGTCCACCACGTCCGGCAGGGCCTTGGCCACGTGGTCGGAGGTCTCCTGCGGCGACATGTTGGCCTGGCGCGCCATGTGATTGATCGTCTCGGGCTCTATGGACTGCTGTACCTGGGGCCCGCTGACCGGCTGGTTCTGGCCGTGGCCCACCCAGGACTTGACCTGCTCTCCCAGGCCGTTGCTGGTCAGCTTCGAGGTCATGCCGTGCAGTCCGCCGCTGGAGTTGACCAGGTGCTGCACGGATGCGATGCCGCCCTGCTGACCGTCTTTGCCGCCGAGTTTGTCCAGGATGTCGCTGAGTGCCATTGCTGTCCCCCAGTCTGGTGACATGTAGACACTGGTGGCTTACTATGCGTCACCTGATAGCCCAACCCTTCCCCGCGCTGCATCGGGCTACCCGCCAAGCAGACCGGCTGATCAGCCGAGCTCGGCCACCGCCAAGAGCAGCCTGTCCACGTCGGAGGCGTCGTTGTAATGCACCAGGCCGGCCCGGATTGCGGTGCCTGACTGCCGGATGCCGAGCGCACCGGCCAGCTCCCAGGCGTAGTTGTGGCCGTCCCAGACGTTTATCTTCCGGTCCGCCAGGAACGCCGCGACCTGGTCCGGGCTGTAGCCGGAAACTGTGAAGCACGCGGTCGGCGTCCGTGCGGCTGCCCGCCCGTAGGTCGTCACGTGCGCCATGCTGTCCAGCCCCGCCACCAGCACCGCGAACAGCTCTTCCTCGTAATCCTGGACCGCCGTCATCGACGCCAGCACCCGGTCGCGCAGCCCGCCCGGCGCGTCCGGGCCGGCCAGTGACGCCAGATGGTCGACGGCGGCAGTCACGCCCGCCAGGCTGGCGAACGGCAGCGTGCCCAGCTCGAACCGGTCAGGCACGTAATCAGGGGACGGCACGAGCTTGTCTGGCCGGAGGGTGTCGAGCAGCGCAGGATCGGCCACGACGGCGCCGATGTGCGGCCCCGACCACTTGTAGGCGCTCGTCGCGTAGAAGTCGGCGCCGAGCGCCCGGACGTCAACCGGGAGGTGCGGAGTAGCGTGCACGCCGTCCACGTAGCTGAGTGCCCCGACGGCGTGCGCGGCTGCGGTGACAGCTGGCACGTCCGGGCGCGTTCCGATGAGATTGCTCGCGGCGGTCACCGCAACCAGCCTGGTCCGGTCGGATACCAGGTCCGCGTACTGCTCGGCCGGCAGCTCACCGGTCACCGGGTCGATCTCCGCCCAGCGGACCACGGCGCCGGCCCGCTCGGCGGCCTGTATCCAGGGCCGCACGTTCGCATCATGGTCGAGCCGGGACACCACGACCTCGTCGCCGGGACGCCACTGCTGGGCGAGCGTCGCGGCCAGCCGGTAGGTCAACGTCGTCATGTTCGGCCCGAGGATCACACCGTCCGGCTCGCCGCCGGTGAGCGCCGCGACCGCAGTGCGGCAGTCAGCGGTGATCTCATCCGCCCGCCTGCTAGCGGGGAAAGCGCCGCCAGAGTTGCCGAGGCCACCGAGCTGCGCCCGGCTTATCGCCTCGATCACGGTGGCCGGTACCTGGGTGCCCGCCGCGCCGTCGAGGTAGGCGTAACCGTCGGCCAGCGCGGGATAACCAGAGCGCACGGCCGCCACATCGAGCTTCATGCACGTCCCTTCCACGGCGAGCGCAGCCGGGCCAGCACGCTGCCGGCCACCCGCCGCGGTGCGGCCTCGCGGTGCACGGGCCAGCGCCCGGAAGCCGCAAGCACAGCATGCCAGGGGTCGGATCCGCGGCCGTGCCCGGCTCTGGCTGGGCGCAGCGACCGGTGCGGCATGCCTGCCTGCCAGCCAGCGAGCACCACGTCGGCATCCGCTGGCCGGTAGTCCAGACCCAGCGACCTCGCCAGGTCAAAGGCGTGCAGATGCCACTCGGCGCAGGCGGCTCCGGCCATCCCGGCCACCGTCACGACGGTGTCCCGGTACTGATGGTGGGGCAGGTCCCAGACGAGCACGAGCCGGGCAGCGTACCGGCGGGCCGAGTCCGCGAACGCGGCTATGTGTTCGGCCGGCGGCGCGTCGCCGAGCGCCGCGAGCTCGGCCGCGTTCTGTCTGGCAAGCTTGCGCGCCAGACTGTCCGGATGCGCGCCGGTCGCCATCAGCCGTGCGTACCGGCTCGCAGGCGCGTCGTCGAGATACTCGTGGAAGTCGTCGGCGACGCACCGGAGGTGGCCAGCGAGCTCGAACGCGCGCCACTCCGGGCACGGCGTCTGCGCGCACCAGGTGTCCTCGTCGAACCGCGCTGCGAGCCCGCAGATGGCCTCAACCCCCGCGTCGTACGCGACTAAAACGGGAACGCGCTCCCGGCTGGGTGCGACCAGATTCCACGGACGGATGCATTCCACCTTGGCCCCCTGCATGCCCGCCTCCGCACGCGCCTTCGTCTGGCCAGAGTGCCAGACTTACCCGCTGTTCGCCACCCTGCGGCGTATCAATGCAATCGCCAGCAGCGATCAACAGCCAGGCGTACCTCAAGCGAACAGCCCAAGACGTGCGGGGGGACGGGGAGCGGCCCTCGTTGGATCGGCGCCGTCCCGCCCGTCCCACGGCAAAACTCAGGTGACAGCACCGCCGTGTGCCGGTTAACCTGCGGATAATGCCCCCCACGACACCGCCTTCGCCGCCGCATGCCCGCGTTCACTCTGAATCCGAGGTCACACCTCCACCCGAGGTGCCCGCTCCCCCGCACGAACAGACGCCCGCGCAGGCACTGTGGCGGCTGCGCGAGTACCTTCGCCCGTACTACCTGAGCCTGTTCCTCATGATCATGGCCGCGATCCTGGCCGTGACGGCCGAGACCGTGATCCCGCTGGTCACCAAGTCGGTCATCGACGACGTCGTGGTTCGCGGCATCAGGTCGGAACTCCTGCCGCTGAGCATCGCGGCGATGGCACTCGGCACGCTGCAGGCCGGGCTCAACTTCTTCCGCAGGTGGTCGCTCGCGTCAGCGGTTGCGGGCATGGAGAAGACCATCCGCGACGATCTTTACCACCACCTCCAGCGGCTGGACTCCGGCTTCCACGAGTCCTGGCAGTCCGGCCAGCTGCTCTCCCGGGCCACGAACGACCTGGCCACGATCCGCCGGTTCGCCGGGTTCGGCGTCGTGTTCTTCATCACGAACACCTGGACGTTCCTGCTCATCATCGCGCTGCTGATCGACATGAACTGGTGGCTCGGCGTGATCACCGGCGTGCTCTTCCTGCCCGTCAGCGTGCTGTGCCTGCGGTTCGAACGGCGCTACCGGGTGCTGTCCAGGCGCTACCAGGACCAGCAGGGCGACCTGGCGACCTATGTCGAAGAGGCGGCCACCGGCATCCGCGTGCTCAAGTCGCTCGGCCGCAGGGACGAGGCACAGGCACAGCACTTCGGGCAGTCGAAGGTCGTGTACGGGACGCAGGTCGACAAGTCCCGGCTGCGCGGCACGTTCTGGGCCGGGCTGGACATGATCCCGAACGCCGTCATCGGCCTGATCCTGCTACTCGGCGCGCTCGCCGTCAGCCGCCACGAGCTGAGCCTCGGCGGCCTGGTGGCATTCGTCACGCTGACGCTGCTGCTGATATGGCCGATCGAGGCCATGGGTTTCATCATCGCGACAGGACAGGAGGCAGCCACCGCCGCGCAGCGGATCTACGAGATCTTCGACACGGCACCCGCCATTGCAGATCCGGACAGGAACGCCTCCGGTCAGCCGGACCGCCCTGGCTTGGTCGCGGGCAAGGCGGTACTCGGAAAGGCGGCCTTGCGGACTGCGCAGGCTGCGCCCGGGCCAGTGGCCGTCGCGCGGAGAGCCAGCCGAGCCGCCGGCCACCTTGTTTTCGACGATGTTGGGTTCAGCTACCCCGGCGCTCCCGCGCCGGTACTGCGCGGCGTGCGCCTGGACCTCCGGCCCGGCGAGACGGTGGCTCTGGTCGGCCCGACCGGTGCTGGCAAGACCACGCTGCTGAACCTGGTGCCGCGGCTCGCTGACGTGACCACGGGCGCGATCAGGCTGGACGGCACCGACATCAGGGATGTGTCGCTCGCGGAACTGCGCACCCGGGTCGCGTGCGCGTTCGAGGACCCGACGCTGTTCTCCGCCAGCGTGCGGAAGAACGTCAGCTTCGGCGTCCAGGACGCCAGCGAAGAGGAAGTGCTCGCGGCGCTCGAAGCCGCTCAGGCCGAGTTCGTCGCGGACTTGCCGTGGGGCCTGGACACCCGGATCGGCGAGCAGGGAATGGCACTGTCGGGCGGCCAGCGGCAGCGGGTGGCCCTCGCCCGTGCGATCCTTGCCAGGCCGCAGGTGCTGCTGCTGGATGACCCCCTGTCGGCGCTCGACGTGCACACCGAGGCGAAAGTCACGGAGGCGCTGGCACACGTCCTGACCGCCAGTACCGCTCTCGTGGTCGCGCACCGGCCATCCACGGTGCTGCTCGCCGACCGCGTGGCGCTGCTGCAGGACGGGGTCATCGCCGCCGTCGGCACGCACCATGAACTGCTCGCGACCGACGTGCGGTACCGGGAACTGATGAGCGCGGACGACCAGAAGGACGGCCTCGCCGCGGGAGCGACCCGATGAGCGTGTCGGACGCCTGGCGCGGCATAGCGTCCGAGCAGGAAGACGAGATCACCGGCAAGTTCAGCACGTTCCTGCGGCGCCGGTCCCGGCGGCTGCTCGGCAGCCTGCTCCGGCCGTACCGGGGCCTGGTGGTGACGATCTTCCTGCTGATCGTGGCCGCTCAGCTCGGCGCGCTGGTCGGCCCGTGGCTGGTCGGCGTCGGCATCGACAAGATCCCGCAGCTCGAGCGGACCCACGACCTGTGGCCGATGGCACTGATCATCGTGGCCTATGCCGTGTCAGTGCTCGTCCAGGCCGTGACCACGCGTTCCTATATCGCGGGCATCGGCAGGCTGGGCGGGCGAGTCGTGCTGGAGCTACGCCGCCGCCTGTTCGCGCACTTCCAGGCGCTGCCGATCTCGTTCCACGAGCACTACACCTCCGGGCGGGTCATCTCCCGGCAGGTGTCGGACATGGACTCGATCTCCGATCTGTTCGACGAGAGCCTGGCCTCGCTGGTAGCTGCCGTGCTGTCGCTGCTGCTCGTCGGTGGCGGCATGCTGCTGCTCGACTGGCGCCTCGCGCTTGTCGTGATGGCCGGCTTGCCGCCCCTCACTTGGCTGTCGATCTGGTTCCGGCGCGAGTCGGCCACCGCATATCGCCGGACCAGAACCACGATCGCGCAGGTCATCGTGCATTTCGTGGAGACGTTCGGCGGCATCAAGGCGGTCCAGGCGTTCCGCCGTGAGCCTCGCAATGAGGAGATCTTCGAGAGCCTGAACCGGGCCAACGCCGAAGCTAACCTGCGATCGTCCAGGCTGCTGGCCATCTACTTCCCCGGTGTCACGCTCGTCGGCAACCTGGCCATCGGCGTCGTGCTGCTCTACGGCGGGTACCGGGTCATCGATCACCAGATGCAGGTCGGTGTGCTCGTCACGTTCCTGCTCTACCTGCAGCGATTCTTCGACCCGCTGATCGACCTGTCGCAGTTCTACAGCTCCTTCCAGTCGGCGGGCGCGGCGCTGGAGAAGATCTCCGGGGTGCTCGAGGAGCAGCCAGCGGTACCCGAGCCCGAGCACCCAGCCACGTTGCCGGCGGTCGGCGCCGTCCCGGGCCGCGGTGTGCGGTTCGATTCGGTGCGCTTCGGATATCGCAGGTCCACCGTGCTGCCCGACCTGGATCTCACGATTCCGGCCGGTCAGACCGTCGCGCTGGTCGGCGCGACCGGGGCCGGCAAGACGACGATCGCGAGGTTGCTGGCCAGGATCTACGACCCCCTCGAGGGCCAGGTACGGCTCGACGGCGTGGACCTGCGGCAGCTGACCGATAGCAGCCTGCGGCACGAGGTAGTGCTCATCACCCAGGAGAACTTCCTGTTCACTGGCTCGATAGCGGACAACATTGAGCTCGGCAAGCCCGGTGCGAGCCGGGCCGAGATCGTGGCCGCCGCGACCGCGATCGGGGCGGACGGGTTCATCTCGGCGCTGCCGGAGGGCTACGACGAGCAGGTAGGCAAGAGCGGCGGCAAGCTGTCCGCCGGGCAGCGGCAGCTGATCTCCTTCGCCCGCGCCTTCCTGGCCGCGCCGGCCGTGCTGGTGCTCGACGAGGCAACGTCGCTGCTCGACATCCCGAGCGAGCGGCTCGTGCAGTCAGCGCTGAAGACCATACTCGCGGGCCGGACTGCCATGATCATCGCCCACCGGCTGTCCACGGTCGCGATCGCCGACCGGGTGCTGGTACTCGAGCACGGGCGGATCATCGAGGACGGGTCGCCGGACGAACTGATGGCGACGGCGGGTGAGTACTCGGCACTGCACGCCAGCTGGCAAGAGAGCCTGGCCTGACGGGTACCGCGTGACCGCCTGCTCGCTGACCGCCCGGCCGTCAGCGCACGGCTAGCAGACCGCCGCTGACCATGATCACGGTAAATCCGGGCCGTCCCAGTGCCCGGATCATCCGTGATCATGGCCCGGTAGCCAGCTGGCCGCCGGGCCGGCGCATCCGGACTGCCGTACTGCCCCATATGGCCTAGCCTGGTTGCCGCAGCGCACCAGGCGCCGCGGCGCGGAAGCCCCGTTCGCCACCAGGCGATAGCTGCACCGACACCGACGCCGAGCCGGAGGGCACGTGGCCGCCGAGAATCTCACGACCGAGCCCGTCGACTCCGGTTACCTGGAGGCCGGCGCCGGGGCGCGTGGCGAGGTCGCCTTCCAAGCTGCGCCGCGCCGGGCCGGACCCCCGGGCAGGCGGGTGCCGATAAGCCTG
>JASHTT010000237.1 GCA_030040415.1 Streptosporangiaceae bacterium
TCAGGGCTGGTGGTCAGCCGGCGCCGTGTGCTGACCGGCGCGACGGCGCTGACCGGCGCCGCAGTCGGCGCCGCGGTGCTGCCGCTCAGCCTGCGCAAGGCCATGGCCGCGTCGCTGGCGAGCGGTCAGCGCGGCGGGCTGCGCGACATCCAGCACATCGTCATCCTCATGCAGGAGAACCGCAGCTTCGACCACTACTACGGCACCATGCCGGGCGTGCGCGGGTTCGCCGACCCGACCGCGATCACGCTGCCGAGTGGCCTGCCGGTCTACTACCAGCCGGACCCATCGCACGCGCAGGGCTACCTGCTGCCGTTCTACTACGACCCGTCAAGGACGAGCGCGCAGGCCACGCCCGGCACCGACCACACCTGGCCCACCCAGCACCAGGCGTGGGACAACGGCAAGATGGACCAGTGGATCGCGGCGAAGGGCCCGTACACCATGGGCTACTTCAAGCAGCGGGATATCCCGTTCCACTGGGCGCTGGCCGAGGCATTCACGATCTGCGACAACTACCACTGCTCCGTGTTCGGCCCGACGAACCCGAACCAGCTGTACATGTGGACCGGCATGATCGACCCGAACGGCACCGGCGGCGGCCCGATCATCGACAACTCGCCCGCCTACAACAACATCATCCTGTCCTGGCAGACCTACCCCGAGCGGCTCGAGGCGGCTGGCATCAGCTGGAAGGTCTACCAGGAAGAGGACAACTACGACGACAACGCGCTCGCCTGGTTCAAGCAGTTCGGCTACGCATCCACGTCGTCGCCGCTCTGGCAGCAGGGCATGTCCAAGGGACCGGCCGGCGCTTTCGAACAGGACGCCAAGTACGACCGGTTGCCGCAGGTGTCGTGGCTGGTGGCACCGACTGCGCAGACCGAGCACCCGGACTACTTCCCAGCCGCGGGCGCCGAATACATCGCGCAGAAGCTGGACGCGATCGCCAGCAACCCTGACGTGTGGGCCAAGACCGTTTTCGTGCTCTGCTACGACGAGAACGACGGCATGTTCGACCATGTGCCGCCGCCGGTGGCGCCGGCGGGCACGCCGGACGAGTTCGTCGACGGGCTGAACATCGGCCTCGGCTTCCGCACGCCTACGACGATCGTGTCACCGTGGACGGCCGGCGGGTTCGTCTGCTCGGACGTGTTCGACCACACCTCACTGATCCGGCTGATCGAGACCCGGTTCGGCGTTTACGAGCCGAACATCAGCGCCTGGCGCCGCCAGAACTGCGGGGACCTTACCTCGGCGCTCCGGTTCAACGCGCGCCCGGCCGAGTTCCCGGGCGGCAACTTCCAGCTGGGGCTGGCGGCCACCGAGAGCAGGCTGCTGCGCGCCCAGCGGCAGGTCAACGACAACCCGTTCCCGGTGCCTCCGGCGGTCAACGAGCCGCTGCCAGGTCAGTAACCCGACCTTGGCGCTGCTCTCCCGCCTCGTCACCGGGAGAGCAGCGCCGACGCGAGCACCCGGTCACCGTCGAGCAGCCACGCAACCCGCTGAGCGCCGTCGCCACCGGTGACCAGCCTGGGCACGCAGCCGGGCAGAATCGCGCGGTGGTACTCGACCTCGGCCGTCGCGGGCGCCCAGTCTGCGTCGGCCAGCACGTCCTCGACGGCCGCCCAGTGCACCGCGTTGTTGACGTGCCCGGCGGTATCGAAGTCCGCGGCACGCAGCGGCCAGGGTCGCCCGGTCGCTGTCCCCTCCGGGCGCGCATGGCTCAGCCGCGCCGACACCACCCGGCCCTGTGCGGCCTCCCCGTACAGCTTGTCGAATTCCTCGCCAGGGGGGACGGGCCTGCCATCGGCGGCGCTGATCGCCGCCCAGAGCGCGGTGGCCTGCACCACGTCACCGGCCTCGCCGCGCACCGTCGTCGTCCGCTCCGCCCACCGCGGGCCGACACCCGAGCAGAACGTCCGCAGCGAGAGCCGGTCGCCCATCATCGGAAACGACCGGACCGCGATCGCAGACCGCCGGACCAGCCAGACGACGCCTGCTAGGCCGGGGGGACGACCCCCATGAGCCCCCCGCAATGTTGCGAGGCCGGGCAGACGATCCTTGGGCCCGGACAGACCACTGCCCTCGGCCGCCGGCAAGCTCTCGACGTGCAGCGCGTCGGCGACGTCGTCCTCGGCGACGTTCTGCAGGTAGCGGGCGAGCGCGTCGAGCCTGAGCCGCCCCGACGGGGTCACGTCGGTGCTGCGGACGATGCGCCGCGCGCCGAACACCCGGCCGCTGACGGGCTCTGGCGTGAATGCGGGCGAGTTCATTCCCGGCATTCTTTCCGATGACGGCCGACGGCTCGTTGCCAGCCCGGCTGCGGCTAGTGACCGCCGCCGGAAACGATGACGACTTCCAGCGTGCGCGGGCCGTGCACGCCCTCGACGCGGTTCAGCTCGATGTCGCTTGTCGCCGACGGGCCGCTGATCCAGGTGAGCGGCCGGGTGCCGCGCCCGGCCAGCCGCGCGACGGCTTCGGGCACCAGGTGCACGACCTGCTCGGCGCGCACGATGCACAGGTGGTAGTCCGGCACCAGGGTCACACCGCGGCTGCCCTGGCCCGGCGAGCCGTCGAGCACGATCGTGCCGGTCTCGGCGATCGCGACGGCCGCGCCGGTCACGACACCGTCCAGCGCGTCGAGCGCCGCAGGCGCTAGGCCGTCGGCGGCGACAGGCTCGACTCCGTCGGGCAGCGCGGGCAGCTCAAGTCCGGGCGGCACAGCTATCCGGCGGGCACCCCTGCGGCGGAGCGCGGCGCATATCTCCGCGCCGAGATCCGCCGGCTCCGCGCGCCGGACGACGGCACGGTAGTCGGCAAGCCGCTCGGCCAGCAGGTCAAGCAGGGCCGGCCCGTGCACCTCACCAGCCGTCCGGTAACCGCGCTCCCGGGCCCATGGATCATCACCGGACAGCGGGCGGCCGCCGCGTGCACCGTCGCCCGCCGGCGTCTCACCTGCCCGCGCAGCGCGGATCCTGGCCAGGATCTCCTCGCGCGCGCTCACGGCGGGTCCCCGTGCTCGTCGCGCCACCATTGCCGGAACGTGCGCTCCGGCGGCGCAGGCGCGTCCCGCGCCCGCGTCCAGGCGGCCAGCGGCGGCGGCAGGCGGCGCACCCGGCCGCCGCGGCCGAGCACCCGGCCGAGCCCGCTGGCCCGCTGGGCCGCAGCGAATCTGTCTGGCCTGCTCATCGCCCACGAGGCGGCCGCCATGGTGATCGCCTCCGGGGACGGCGGCCTGCGGCGCTCGCGAGCGGCCTCGACGTGCTGGCCGCGCAGATGCACGAGGATCGACGGTATGTCGATCTTCACCGGGCACACCTCGAAGCAGGCGCCGCACAGCGAGGACGCGTACGGCAACGAGGCGTTCGCCTCGATGCCGGTCAGCTGTGGCGACAGCACGGCGCCGATCGGGCCCGGGTAGACCGAGCCGTAGGCGTGCCCGCCGGTGCGCTCGTACACCGGGCAGACGTTCAGGCACGCCGAGCACCGGATGCAGTGCAGCGCCTGGCGGCCGACCGGGTCGGCCAGCGCCGTGGTCCTGCCGTTATCCAGCAGTACGAGGTGGAACTCCTGCGGGCCGTCGCCTGGCGTGACCCCGGTCCACATCGAGGTGTACGGGTTCATCCGCTCTCCGGTGGCCGACCGCGGCAGCAGCTGGAGGAACACTTCCAGGTCCTGCCACGTCGGCAGGACCTTCTCGATGCCCATGACGGTGATCAGCGTCTGCGGCAGGGTCAGGCACATCCTGCCGTTCCCCTCCGACTCCACCACGCAGAGCGTCCCCGTTTCCGCGATGGCGAAGTTGGCACCGCTGATACCGACGCGCGCAGACAGGAACCTGCGCCGCAGGTACAGCCGGGCCGCCTCGGCCAGCGCGGCCGGCTCGTCGGTCAGGCCCGGGTCCACGCCGTCCATCTCGCGCAGGAAGATCTCCCTGATCTCCGCGCGGTTGCGGTGGATGGCGGGCACGAGGATGTGCGACGGCCAGTCGTGGCCGAGCTGCACGATGAGCTCGGCCAGGTCCGTCTCGACGGCGGTGATCCGGGCAGCGGCGAGCGCCTCGTTCAGCGCGATCTCGTCGGTGACCAGTGACTTGACCTTGACGACCTCACTCGCGCCGGTCGCGCTGACCAGCCCGGTCACGATCTGGCATGCCTCCCCCGCGTCCCGCGCCCAGTGCACGGTGCCGCCGCGCAGCGTGACGTTCGTCTCGAGTTGCTCCAGATAGGAGTCGAGGTGCGCGATGGCCTCCGCCTTGATCGCCTGCCCGGCGTCCCGCAGCGCCTCCCAGTCCGGCAGTTCCGCCACGACTCGCGCCCGCTTGGCGCGGATCGTCTGGGTCGCGTTGCCGAGGTTGTGCCGCAATTGGGCGTCGGCAAGCGCACGCCGGGCCGCCACCGGGAAAGGCTGGCGTCCGCGCAGGTGCCCGGTTCCCCGCACCGGCGGCGGCATGCCGAGATAGGTCATTTGGGAACGTGCCCGTCCCTGGTCGATGCGAGAATCTCGGCAATGTGCACGGTGGCAACTCCGGTGTGCAGCCTGGACAGGCCGCCGCCGATGTGCATCAGGCACGAGCTGTCGGCGGCGGTGCACCCGTAGGCGCCGGTGCCGAGCACGTTACGCATCTTGTCCGCCAGCATCGCCGTGGATACGTCGGCGTTCTTCAGCGCGAACGTACCGCCGAACCCGCAGCACGACTCCGCGTCCGGCAGCTCGGCAAGCTCGAGGCCCTCGACGCTGCGCAGCAGCCGCAGCGGCCGGTCGCGGAGGCCAAGCAACCGCAGCGAGTGACAGGTCGGGTGATAGGTGACCCGGTGCGGGTAATAGGCGCCGACGTCCTCCACACCCAGCACGTCCACCAGCAGTTCGGACAGCTCGAAGGTCCGGTCGGCGACCGCCTGCGCGCGCTGCGCCAGCTGCTCGTCGCCGAACTGCCTGGCAACCATGGCGTGCTGGTGCCGGACCGAGCCGACGCAGGAGGCCGACGGCGCGACGATGACCTCGCAGTCCTCGAAGGCCGCCACGTAGTTCCGCACCAGTGGCAACGCGTCGCGCTGGTAGCCGGTGTTGATGTGCATCTGCCCGCAGCAGGTCTGCGCCGCCGGGAACGTCACCTGGTGGCCCAGCCGCTCGAGCAGCGTCACCGTGGCCTTGCCGACGTCCGGGAACAGGGTGTCGGCCAGGCACGTGACGAACAGCGCGATCCGCACGCTGCTCACACTACGGCCGCGGGCCGACGCGCGAAGCTGTGAGTATGACGACACCACCGCTTGTCCCGTACCGGCTGCGCTGCGCGCACCTGGCCGAGCCGCTCAGCGTCGCCGCAGACAGGGTCCGGTTCAGCTGGCTGCTGGCCGGAACAGGCCATGACCGCCGTCAGCTCGGCTACCAGGTACAGGTCGCGGCCACAACGGCAGGCCAGCCCGCGGCGAGCCAGCTGGCCAGCGGGGACCAGCTGTGCTGGGACAGTGGCCAGGTGCCGTCCTCGTCTTCGGTGGATATCGATTACGCGGGCACGACGCTGATGCGCGGCGGCTGCTACGCCTGGGCAGTCCGGGTGTGGGACGAGAGCGGCACGGCTTCGCCGTGGAGCGAGCCAGCCAGGTTCGGGGTGGAACTGGATCCGGGCGACGGCTGGCACGCCTGCTGGATCGGCCTCGGCCCGATCCGGGACACCTCAGGCCCGCCGAGCGAGCCCGGGCCCCCCGACCCGGTAGCCCGGGCGATGCGTCCGCCGCCCTACTTCCGCCGGTCATTTGGCCTCACCAAGCCGGTGGCGTCGGCGCGGCTGCGGATCACAGCGCTCGGGCTGTACGAGGCCAGGCTCAATGGCCAGCGGGTAGCCGACGCATTCCTCACCCCAGGCTGGACCGACTACGGCAAGCGCGTGCTGTATCAGACCTACGAGGTGTCCGGCCTGCTCGCCCCGGGCGAGAACGTGCTCGCGGCGGTCGCGGCCGACGGCTGGTACTGCGGCTACGTCGGCCTGGACGCCAAGCGGGCCGGTGCGCACTATGGCGCCTCCCCGGAACTGCTCGCTCAGCTCGACGTGACCTTCGATGACGGTTGCACGCAGCGAATCGTCACCGACGAAAGCTGGCGCGGCAGGCTGGCGGCTATCCGGCATGCCGACCTTCTCATGGGGGAACGGCAGGACCGGGGGCTGGAGCCGTACGGCTGGGACCGCCCGGGCTTCGACGAATCCGGCTGGCGGCCGGTCCGCTGCCGGCAGCGTGATGCCCGCGAACTAACCGCCGATCCCGGCCCGCCGGTCCGGGTCATCGAACAGCTGGCGCCGGTCAGCATTCGCGCCGATGCGGACGGACGTCAGATCGCGGACTTCGGCCAGAACCTGACCGGCTGGCTGAGGATCAGGATCGATGCCCCCAGCGGAACGCGGGTGCGCATCCGGCACGGTGAGGTGCTGGCCGCCGACGGCAGCCTCTACACCGAGAACCTGCGCAGCGCCCGGCAGGCCGACGAGTTCATCACGGCCGACGGTCCGCAGGTTCTCGAGCCCCGCTTCACGCTGCACGGCTTCCGGTACGCCGAGATCACTGGCTGCCCGGCCAAGCTGGATGACGGCGACGTCACGGCCCGCGTCGTGCATTCCGACATCCCTCGGGCCGGCTGGTTTTCATCGTCGGCGGGCTGGCTGGACCGGCTGCACAGCTGCATTGACTGGGGACAGCGAGGCAACTTCGTTAGCATCCCGACCGACTGCCCGCAGCGCGACGAGCGACTTGGCTGGCTTGGTGACGCCCAGGTGTTCGCCAGGACTGCGTGTTACAACCGCGACGTCGCGTCGTTCTACGTCAAGTGGCTGGACGACGTCGCCGACGCGCAACTGGGCTCCGGAGCGTACGCTGACATCGCGCCGACCCTCGGCAACGCCTCGGCCGGAACGCCTGCCTGGGCCGATGCCGGCGTGATCGTGCCGTGGACCGTGTGGAAGATGTACGGCGACACCGCCATCCTGCGCCGGCATCTCGACTCGATGACGGCCTGGATGGATCTGCTGCACCGCGCCAACCCCGACTACCTGCGCTCCCGCGACCTCGGTAACAGCTACAACGACTGGCTCGCTCCAGGCAGTGATGACACCCCGCCCGAGTTGCTGGCGACTGCCTACTGGGCGCACGACACCGCCTTGATGGCGGAAATCTGCGAAACCGTCGGCCGGGCTGAGGCGGCAGCCCGCTACCGGGAGCTGTGGTCGAACATCCGCGACGCCTTCAGCCGCGCCTTCGTGCGCAGTGACGGGTCGGTGGAATCCGGGACGCAGACCAGTTACGTCCTCGCGTTGCACATGGGCCTGGTCCCGGACGACAAGCGCGGCATGACGGCGGACCGGCTCGTCGCGGCGATCGAGGCGGCGGGCTGGCAGCTGACCACCGGCTTCGTCGGCGTCAGTTACCTGCTGCCGGCGCTGAGCAGCACCGGGCACTCCGCCGTCGCCTACCGGCTGCTGGAACAGCGAGCATGCCCGTCCTGGCGCTACATGATCGACAACGGCGCGACGACGATCTGGGAACGCTGGGATGGCTGGACGCGCGAGCGAGGCTTCCAGTCCGCCTGGATGAACTCCTTCAACCACTACGCGCTCGGCTCGGTCGGCGAGTGGCTGTACCGGTTCGTGCTCGGCATCGACCAGCAGCCCGGCACCGCCGGCTTCAGCCATCCGCTGCTGCGCCCGCACCCCGGCGGTTCACTCGGCTGGGCGCGCGGCTCTTACCAGTCAGCGCGCGGCACGATCACCGCCGGCTGGCGGCGGGACGGCGACACCTTCAGCTACCACGTGGAGCTCCCGCCGAACGTGACCGCCACCGTGTGCGTGCCAGCCGCCGACGGGCAGGGGGCTGTTTTCCACGTCGGTTCGGGCTCGCACGACTTCACCGGCTCCCCGCTAGCCGCCGGCTTCCGCTAGCCTCCTGCCACCGGGCAGAGAGGAACGGCAATGGGTCGGCTCGACGACAAGGCCGCCGTGATCACCGGCGGGGAAAGCGGCATCGGGCTCGCGACGGCGCGGCTGTTCGTCGCCGAGGGCGCGCGCGTGCACCTCGCCGGGCTGCGCGGCGACCTGCTCGAGTCAGCGGCCGGCGAACTCGGCGACTCCGCGAGCTGGAGCGTCACGGACGTGACCGACGAGGATCAGGTAGCAGCGGCGATGGCGCAGGCCACGCACCGCTTCGGTCCGCTCGATGTGCTGTTCAGCAACGCCGGCATAGCCGGACCCGTCGGCGTGCCGATCACGAAGTACCCGACGCAGGACTTCCGGCGCGTGCTTGACGTGCACATCCTGGGCGCGTTCCTGGTGCTCAAGCATGGTCTTCCGGTCATGCGCGACGGCGGCAGCGTGATCATTAACTCCAGCGTGGTCGGCCTGACCTCTGACTTCGGCATCGCCGGCTACGCCACCGCCAAGCACGGCCAAGTCGGCTTGATGCGGACCGCGGCGAAGGAGGCGGCATCCCGCGGGATCCGGGTGAACACGATCCACCCCGGGCCGACCGACACCCAGTTTCAGCGGGACATCGAGGTCACCGCGACAGGCGCCGCGCCGGACGAGGCCGCCCGGCTATTCGAGACGAGGATCCCGCTCGCCCGCCACGCGAGCCCGGAGGAGATCGCCAGGTCCGTCCTGTACCTCGCCAGCGGGGACAGCGAGTTCGTCACCGGCATCACGCTGCCCGTCGATGGCGGCTTCGGAATCTGACACTTGTAGCGTTCTGTCCATGGCTATCAGCAAGCGCCGGCTCGGGCGCACCGGAACGGACGTGACGATCCTCAGCTACGGAGCGATGGAGCTGCGCGGCCAGCCGCGCGCACCCGCGCTCTCCGACGACGAAGCGGGCGCTTTGCTCAATGCCGTGCTGGACGCGGGCATCAACCTCATCGACACCTCCGTTGACTACGGCACGAGCGAGGAGCTGATCGGCAAGCACGTCGGCCATCGCCGCGACGAGTACTTCCTGGCGTCCAAGTGCGGCTGCCCGCTCAGCGCGCCCGCCGACGCGACGCCGCCGTATCAGCACGACTACAGCCCGGCCAACGTCCGGGCCGACGTCGAGCAGAGCCTGCGGCGGCTCGGCACCGACCGGCTCGACCTCCTCCAGGTGCACATGTCGCCGAGCCGGGACCAGCTCGAGGCCGACGATACCGTGGCGACCCTGCAGGGCCTGCGCGACGAGGGCAAGGTGCGCTTCATCGGCATGTCCGGCATCCTGCCGCACCTGCCCGAGCACATCGCCATGGGCGTGTTCGACGTCTTCCAGATCCCGTACTCCGCGGTTCAGCGCGAGCACGAGGACCTGATAACCGCGGCCGCGGCGGCCGGCGCCGGCACCCTGATCCGCGGCGGCGCCGCACGCGGCGCCCCAGCGCTGGACAAGAACTGGCGCACCGGACCGCTCGGCCTCGCGCAGGGCGAAGGCCAGCGGCGATGGCAGACGGCCGAGATTGACGACCTGCTGGATGGCATGAGCCCGATGGAGTTCACGCTGCGGTTCACGCTCAGCCACCCAGCGCTGTCGACCACGATCGTGGGCACCTCGAACATCGACCACCTGCACGGCAACGTTTCCATCGCCGAGAAGGGACCGCTGCCCGCCGACCTGTACGAGGCGGCCAGGGAGCGCCTGACGCCGGCTAGCTGATCACGCGGACCGGCGAGCCAGCCAGAAACGCGGCGATGTCCTCCACGACCTGGCCGTACATCTGCCGGAAGCCGGGCTCGCTGACGTAGCCGAGGTGTGGCAGCAACACGACATTCGGCAGCCTGGTCAGTTCGTGGCCGGGCGGCATCGGCTCGGCGTCGTAGACGTCGAGCCCTGCCCCGGCGATCACGCCGTCCCGCAGCGCCGCGACGAGTGCCCGCTCGTTCACGATCGGCCCGCGCGAGGTGTTGATGAGCACGGCAGTCGGCTTCATCAGCGCGAGATCGGCGGCCTGGAACAGGCCGCGCGTGCGGTCACTCAGCACCAGGTGAATGGACAGGAAATCGGACTGCGACATCAACTCCGTCTTGCTGACCCGGCGCACGCCCACCGCCGTGGCCCGCTCCTCGGTGAGGTGCTCGCTCCAGGCAATCACGTCCATGCCGAACGCGCGGGCGGGGCCGACCATGGCCGCGCCGAGATTGCCGAGCCCGGCGAGGCCCAGCGTCGCGCCCGCCAGGTTGGCGGGCAGGCCGAGCTGCCAGTGCCCCTCCCGGATGGCGCGGTCTTCCGCCACCACCCGCTTGCAGACGGCCAGCACCAGCGCCCACGCGACCTCGGCAGTGCTCGGCACGCCGGCGGCAGGAGCGCTGCCCGCGGTACCGCACACCAGCACGCCGCGCTCGGCGAGGTACCCGGTGTCCACCGAGGCGTTGCGCATACCCGTCGTGACCACCAGGCGCAGCCTGTCCAGGCGCTCGATGACGGGCCGGCGGAGCGCCGTGCGTTCCCGCATCAGCACGAGCACGTCAAACTCCGCGAGCGCCGCCGCGAGCGCGCCCTGGCCGATGGCCTCATGAAAGAACACGACCTGGACGTCTGGTCCCAGGGACGGCCAGTCGCCGAACTCGCTCGCGCGACGCTGGTAGTCGTCGAGCACTGCCACTTTCGTCATAGCCGTCCTTCCAGTCGCCGCCGCGAGTATGACTATCACGAGCCGCCGGCGTTATCCGGCCGGACCACCACGGCACGGAGGTTGAGAGTGGATCTGCAGCTAGCGGGACGGCGCGCGCTCATCACCGGCGGCAGCCGCGGCATCGGCAAGGCGGCGGCCGCCGCGCTGCTCGCCGAGGGCGTGCAGGTGAGCATTGCGGCCCGGTCGCCCGACCGGCTCGCGCAGGCGGCCGCTGACCTTCGCGCCGGTACCGACACGCCGGTGCACGCGATCGAGGCCGACACCGGCGACGACGCGTCGGTACGCAGGATGGCCGACCGGGCACGCGAGCTGATGGGCGGGATCGACATCCTGGTCAACTGCGCGGCGACGCCGGGCGGTCAGGCAAGGCCGCCATCCCTCGCCGAGATAACCTCGGCCGACTTCTGGGCAGACGTGAACGTCAAGGTGATGGGCTACCTGCGGTGCGCGCAAGCGGTCGCGCCCGGGATGGTCGCGGCCGGCTGGGGTCGCATCATCAGTGTCAGCGGGCTCGCCGCCCGGAGCACCGGATCGACCATCGGCTCGATCCGCAACGTATCCGTGGCGGCGATGACCAAGAACCTCGCCGACGAGCTAGGCCGCAGCGGCGTCAACGTCACCGTGATCCACCCCGGCCTGACCCGCACGGAGGCCACGCCAGGTGTCGTGGCGGCCAGAGCCGCTGCCGCCGGGGTCGAGGCTGCCGAGATCGAGCGCCGGATGGCCGCGACGACCACCATCGGGCGCCTGGTCGATGCTGCGGAGATCGCCACCGTGATCGCGTTCCTGGCCTCACCGCTCAGCGTGGCGATCAACGGCGAGGCCATCGCCTGCGGCGGCGGCGCACCCGGCGTGATCCACTACTAGCTGCCGCCCACTTCAGAGCAGGTGACGTAGAGGCAGGCAGGAGACTTGACGGCCTTGTTGCGCGTGTCCCGGGCCCAGGCGGTGAACTACCGCCTCACGGTCAACAACTTGTCCGGCCGGCTGCCGGCCGGGTCGTATGTGGCGGCCGCGTATGCCGGGCTGCAGGACACCGCCCCGCGCGACGCGCTGCTCGGCCTGCACGCCCGGGTCGCAGCCTGCGAACCGTCGGCGTGGGAGCATCCGGGGCTGATACAGACATACAGCCCGCGCCGGGCCGTCTACGTGCTGCCAGCCGACGACTTCGGGGTCTTCACCATCGGCCGCCTGCCCCGTGACCCGGTGGCGCGGCAGGCCCTTGAAGATCGGGCTGAACAGGCCTGCAGCCAACTGGCCAGCCAGCCGCGGCCAGCCCCCGGGATGCCGGCTCATCGTGACGTGTGCGCGACGGGGAGGTTCGCGGTCCGGTGGACAACGAGCAGCATCGCAATCTGGGAGCATCCTCGCCCGTCGATCGACACCGAAGCCGCGCGGCTCGAACTATGCCGTCGGCACGTCCACGCCTTCGGTCCGACAACACGCGCCGCGTTTGCCTGGTGGGCCGGTGTGTCGTCGCGCGACGCCAGGCACACCTTTGACGCACTCGCAGCCGAGCTGATGACCGTCGACTACGAGGGCCGCCAGGCATTGATCCTGGCAGCCGACGAAACGACGATGCGGACCGCGCAGCCGATGCGGGGCGTGCGCCTTCTCGTCGCATCGGACCTGCGGATCTTCGGGCAGGACCAGGCCGGGCTCTTCGTCGGCCCTGGCCTGCGCCGGCACACCCCGCTGGCTGACACGTTCCACCCGAATGGGCTCATGATCAACGGCAGCATCGGCGGATCGTGGGGCCGCCGCGCCGGGCGGGTGAGCGTCAAGGCGTCCGGACCGGTCCGCGCGGCCATCCGGGCTGCGATCCGCGACGAGGCCGAAAGCATGCCCATTCCCGGCGAGACCGTGACTATGTCGCTGGCCGAGCCCTGAGGACGGGGCGCGCATGGCAAGGAGCTACTAATTCCTATTTAAAGTGATGCTATAACTGAGCGTCCGCGTGCACTCGCACCGACTGGGACAAATTATCCTGCGCCTAGGCTCTCGAGCGGGGCTCGGGAAGCGTCCCGCAGGAACGCGCGACGGCGCGTTCGCGTCTAACCAGCACGGTTCGTGCCCCGGGGGAAGGCGGCAGCGCGGGTCGGGCACCCTTACTCGGAGAGGACCTTGTGCACCATCGTGATGTTGCGGCTCCTGCGGCTCGCTCGGACGTGGTGATGTCCGGGCAACCTGAGCCTGGCGGTCAGGCCCCGGACAGCCAGGCAGCATCCGGCCAGGCCCAGGCCAGCCCCGCGACAGCTGGCCCCGCGACGGCCGGTACCGGCGTGCTGACATTGCCCAGGTTCGCCGGCCTTGGACCGGTCACGATCCGCCGCCGCGTGCCACCCCCGGCCCTGCAGGGGTTGCTGGCGTTCGTGCTGTACCTCGCCGCGTGGCTGGACCGCACGCTGCCGCTGCTGACGCACCTGACCCGGCCGATACTTAACCAGACGAGTCAGGACCCCAATTTCTACGTGTGGAGCCTGCGCTGGTGGCCCTACGCGATCGCGCACGGGCTCAACCCGATGTACAGCCACCAGATCGGCGCTCCGGCCGGGTTCGACCTGGCATGGGCGACCACCATCGGCTCGGTGGCCGTGCTCGTCATCCCGCTCACCGCTGCCGTTGGCCCGCTGGTGACGTTCAACCTGCTTGTCGTGCTGGCCCCGCCGCTGTCGGCGTGGATCGCTTTCGTGCTGTGCCGCAGGGTCACCCGCCGGTTCTGGCCATCCCTGGTCGGCGGGGCGGTCTTCGGGTTCTCCGCGTATGAGCTGAATCACATCGCGGCAGGCCAGTTCAACCTGACGTTTGGCATGCTGCTGCCACTCATGGCCTACCTCGTCGTGGTGTGGCGGGAGGGCCAGCTCGGATCGCGTGCCTTCGTTGCCCTGCTAGCTGTCGCGATGACGCTCCAGGTCTACCTGTTCCTCGAGACCTTCGCCGAGATGGTGGTGGTCTGGATCGTCGCACTGGTGCTCGGCTTCCTGCTGGCCGGACGGCCCGGCCGGGCAGAGCTGATCAAGCTCGGCAAGCTCGTGGGAGT
>JASHTT010000238.1 GCA_030040415.1 Streptosporangiaceae bacterium
CGGGTCCGTGCCGAGGACCGAGGTGGGCAAGGCCGTCCGGGTGCACCACTGGCCGGGCGGTGCCCCGCCGGTTGCCGGGATCGGCTAGCTCAGCGCCGCATGTCGACGGCGTTAACCCGCACGGGCTTGATCGTCACTGCGACGCGGCTCTCGCCTGGCTGGTCGCGCGAGCGAAGGTCAGCGTGGTACTTAGCGCCCACCTTGTCGGCGTAGGCGTAGTCGTCGTCAGGCGTGACCTCGGCGTCGCCGCGGACCTCCAGGTACCGGTACGGCGTTGCCGGGTCCAGCAGGAACAGGTTCACCGCACGGTTTGCCTGCAGGTTCTTGGTCTTCTGCCTGGTGGTGTTCAGTGACAGGCCGATCTTGTCACCCTCGGCCAGGAACCAGACCTCGGTCAGCTGCGGGCGGCCGTCGGGGCCCACGGTGGCGAGTGTCGCGCACTGCCCCTCGAGCAGGTCGCGGTGCGAGTCGGGAATTGCTGCCATGTGCCGTCCTTCCTGGGCGCTGGCGGTCTGTGCGGGCCGGGCTCCGCTCGTTGCGGAAAGCCTACTGAAAGCCGTGTCCCGCAGATGAGCCCGGCCGCGCTCACCGCTCGGTCCATGATGTGCTGAGCAGGTGTGAAATAAGAGTGTCCGGAGAGGAACCGACCATGGCTCAGCATGGGGCTGGCGGGAATCGGACCAGCCAAAAGTGGACGACCGCTGACGTCGGCGACCAGCACGGCAGGGTCGCGGTCGTCACCGGGGCTTCATCGGGCCTCGGCTTGCAGACCGCGCGCGTGCTCGCCGAGCACGGCGCCACGGTCGTACTCGCCGCGCGTGATCCGGCTCGGATGGCGAGCGCTGCGGAGCAGGTCCGGGCTGTCGCGAAGGGTGCACAGCCGGAAACCGCGGAACTCGACCTTGCCTCGCTCGAGTCGGTGCGGAAGGCTGCCGCGGAGCTGATAGCGCGCTTCCCGCGCATCGACTTGCTGATCAACAACGCCGGCGTGATGATGCCGCCGTACGGGCTGACGTCCGACGGGTTCGAGTTGCAGTTCGGCACGAATCATCTCGGCCACTTCGCGCTCACCGGTCTGCTGCTGCCAGCCATGCTGGCGGTGCCCGGGTCAAGGGTTGTCACAGTCAGCAGCAACGGCCACCGGGCCGGCCGGATGGATTTCGACAACCTGATGTCGAGCCGGCACTACAGCAGGATGGCCGCCTACGGCCGGTCCAAGCTGGCGAACCTGATGTTCACTTACGAACTGCAGCGCAGGCTGTCGGCGGCTCATGCGCAGACCATGGCGCTGGCCGCGCACCCCGGCACCGCCCGGACGGAACTGACGCGGCACATGCCGTCGATAGCTGAGACGGTCATGGGCAGTCCGCGGCTCGCCACTGTCAACTCCTGGTGGCTGCAGGACGCGACGATGGGCGCGCTGCCGACGCTGCGTGCGGCCACCGACCCCGACGCGGTCGGCGGAACCTACTACGGCCCAGACGGCTTTCTCCAGCTCACCGGGTATCCAGTAGTTGTCACGTCCAGCACCCGGTCGCACAACGCCGAGGTGCAGCGGCGGCTGTGGACCGAGTCCGAGCAGCTCACGCACGTCACCTACCCGGTCTGACGGGGGACGACCCCCGGACCCCTGCGGCCTGCGCCGGATAAACTGCGCTTGCATGAGCGATGACGGCCCGGCCCAGCGGATCGGCGTGATGGGCGGCACCTTCGATCCCATCCATCACGGTCACCTGGTCGCGGCCAGCGAGGTGGCGGACTTCTTCAGCCTGGACGAGGTTGTGTTCGTGCCGACTGGCCAGCCATGGCAGAAGGACGACAGGAAGGTTTCGCCGGCCGAGGATCGTTACCTGATGACGGTGATCGCGACGGCGTCTAACCCGAGGTTCTCGGTCAGCCGCGTGGACATCGACAGGCCGGGTGACACCTACACCATCGACACGCTGCGCGACCTGCGCGCAGAGCGCCCGGACGCCGCGTACTACTTCATCACGGGTGCCGACGCGCTGGCGAAAATGATCTCCTGGCGCGACGCCGACGAGCTGTTCACGATGGCGCACTTCGTCGGCTGCACCAGGCCGGGGCACCGGCTGACAATGTCTGACCTGCCGCCCGACCGGATCAGCCTGCTCGAGATCCCGGCGCTGGCGATCTCGTCCACCGAGTGCCGCGAGCGCGTGCGCGGCGGTCACCCGATCTGGTACCTGGTACCCGACGGTGTCGTGCAGTACATAAGCAAGCGGGACCTGTATCGCGGCTAGCAGATGACCCATGCCGGGGGCTGGCGCGGTCCGCCGACCGCGCCAGCCCCCGGCGGGTTAGCCGCCGACCGTATAGCTGTACTTGAACGCCGCGATCGTGCTGGCTTCCGGCGCGTCGGTCAGCAGGTCGTTGATCGTCAGCACGTCGGGCACGTCCGAGGTGTCGTCCAGGTACAGCGTGCCGCTTACCTCGCTGCCAACTGCAGCGTCAGGGTTGATCGTCACAGGGATCGTGAGGCTCTGGCCTGGGTCGACCAGGTACGGCGAGTAGGTGGCGTTGAAGTTGGTGGACCCGCGCCACAAGTCCCCGGTGGACGACGTCACCGCGGGATCGAACGGGGCAGTGGTGGCCAGCACCGTCAGGTGCGCCGTCACGGGCTTGGCTGGCTTCTTCCCGGTCGGACCGACCAGGTAGGGCGTGACGCTCCACATGCCGCTGGCGACCTGTGGTGCGGAGAACGTGACGGTCGCCGTTGTGCCCGTGGTGGAGATCACGTCCGGGTCACCGAAGCCGTAGTTGAGATCGAAGAACACGGGGCGCTTGGCCGTCACGGTGGCTGTCAGCGCCGACGTCTGCGACGGCACCAGATAGGACGGCGTCTCGCCGAACTCGTTGGGCAGGCTGAGGCTAGACGCCACCTGCGCGGCGAGCTTGACCTGGACCTGCGTGTTGAGCCGGGCGTCCAGGAAGTACGCTTCTGGCGCGTTGCCGTTGTTGGTCACGTGCACGTAGACGGTAATCGGCTTGCCCTTGGCGAGCACCTTGCCGGCCGAATCCGGCAGGCCGGACACGGACGCGGGGACCGGCTGGTCGTTCAGCGTGACGGTGAAGGGGGAGGAGATCGCAGCGCCCGACACCGAGTAGAAGAAGTCGATGATGAGCGTCCATTGACCCGCAGCCGGCTTCAGGACGTGCAACTGGGTTCCCGGCGTGAAGACATATTCGGGCACACCGCCGGCGCTGAACCTCACGACGCCGTTGAACGCGGCCGACGCGACCTCGCCGTTAGGCGCGACCAGTTCGGCGAAGTAGGTGTTATTCGGGTTCGCTATGTGGATGTCGGCATTCAGCGCGCTGTCGCCTGGCGGCATGTCGAACTGGTAGTAGTTCGTCTGCCCGGTCGATGGCGACCGGCCGTTGCCTCCGGTAAGCGTGCCGGTGAAGGTTGCGGAGGGGTTCGGCGTCGGAGCGAGGGCCCGCAGTGTCACGGGGATGGAGGTCGTCGCGCTGAACGCGGGGGTGTTGACCGAGTCGTGCAGCAGGATCTGGCCGGCCTCGTCGCCGGGCTGCGCTGGTGTGCGGGCGGTCAGCGTGAACGTGCCCGAGGCACCTGGCGCGAGCGTCAATGAGCGAGTCGACAGGCTGCCGAACGGCTGCCAGGTGGCGGTGGCCGCCTGGAAAAGCGCGGTCAGGGTATTCACCGGGTTCGCCGGGAACCCGGTGACTAGGGCTGTCCACCGACCCGGTGCCGGGTCAGCGACCTGAGCGTTCCCGTAGTAACCGTAGCCCTGCGGAATGTTGAACTCGGCGAGGTCGCCGTCCGGGGCTATCAGGCTGAGGTCGACGGCGCCCTGCAGCGCCATCGACACGTTCAGCCGGTCCTGCCCGGCGGGGACGGTGAACTTCACCTCCTGGCTGAATCCCCGCCCGCCCGTCAGCGTCAGGGTCGTGGTCAGCACCGGGTGGTAGCTGCCGAGCGCCCGTGCCTGCAGGCCGATCCGCTGCGTGGCCGATCCGTCGTTGGTGAGCGTCTCGGTGAACTTGCTGGTGGTGCCCGGACGGCCCACGGCGTTGAGCTGGCTGGCGCTCTCCAGGATCGCGTGCCCTTCCGGCGCGCTCGTGCCGCCGGGGTAGGACCGGGCCGCGAGCACTGCCTGGTAGGCATCGATCATGCCGGCGCCCTGCTGCTCCGGCGGTGCGTTGATGTTCTCCGCGGTGGACATGATGATCTGCTTCACCACGGCGGGGGTGGGCCGCTGGCCGTGGTGCGCTTCGGCGTAGGCCTGGATCACCAGGGCGGAGGTCCCGGCGGTGAGCGGAGCCGCTTCGCTCGTCCCGCCCTGCAGCTCGACGGGCGACAGCTTGCCGAGGAAGGTCGTGCAGGCGAAGTACTGATACTTCGGGGTGCACAGCGCCCAGTTGAGGTCACCGGGCGCCACGACATCGACGGTGGCGCCGGACTGGTCGAAACCGCCGGAGCTGATGGCGCTGATGTTGTTGTCCAGCCAGCCCTTGACGAGCGGGTTGGTGACACCGCCGA
>JASHTT010000239.1 GCA_030040415.1 Streptosporangiaceae bacterium
TGAATCACCACGCTGATTATGCACTGCCCGGGCGGCTGCAGCCGCCAGGGCTTTTCGCGGAGACGCCGCCGCAGACCCGGCGCGACGGATGTCCTCGCGTTTCACAATTGCACAAGGCTTGCCTGGGGGAGTGCCCGGGCCGGGGGTGCTCGGGCTGAGGTTGGTCAGGCCTCTGCCGGGCGCGTCAGCGCGGCAGCTGCGCTGACGGTGTTCGACATCAGCTGCGCCGTCGTCACCGGACCGACACCGCCGGGCACCGGCGACAATGCCGCCGCCACCACCGCGACGCCAGCCGCATCGACGTCGCCCACCAGCCCTCCGTCGGCCGTCGGGTTCGTGCCCACGTCGATCACCACGGCGCCGGGCCGCACGTGGGCGGCTGTGATCAGTCCTGGCCGGCCGGCCGCCGCGATCAGGATGTCGGCCTGCGACGTGACCTCGGCGAGGTCACGAGTGCGCGAATGACAGATGGTGACCGTAGCGTCCCGCGCCACGAGCAGCAATGCCAGCGGCTTCCCGACGACGGCGGAGCGGCCGACCACGACCGCTCGCCGCCCGGCGAGCTCGATGCCGTGGAAGTCCAGTAGCACGACGACAGCCTCGGCCGTCGCCGGGGCGAACGCCGGCAACCCGGCGGCCAGCCGCCCGAGCGACACGGGGTTGGCGCCGTCCACGTCCTTCGCGGGGTCGATCAGGCCGGCTAGGTCCTGCGACCGGGCAGGGAACGGCAACGGCGTCTGGAGGATGATCCCGTGGACGGCTGGGTCGGCGGACAGCGCGGCAAGAGCGCTGCCGATGTGGGCTGGACTCGCGCTGGCTCCGAGATCGGTGACTTCGCACGCGATGCCGGACTTCGCCGCAGCGGTCGCGAGTGAGCGCAGGTACCACGCGGCCGCTTCGTCCGCCGTGGCCGTGACGGCTGCGAGCTGTACGTCGGTGCCGGTGGCGGCGATGCAGGCGGCCTGCCCGGCGGTGCGGGTCCGCAACTGCGCGGCCAGTTCCCGGCCGCCCAGCTCGCTGGCGGTCAACGTGCGATGTCCGCGCGCACCGCCGCGGTTACCTTCCCTGCGCGTTCGGCAATCTCGTCGGCGGTGGCGAGCGTTTCGTCGTATGGCGCCCGGTCAGCCGGGTCGGCAAGGCCGGACACGTTGACCGCCACGTTGGCGCGCGCTGTCGCCACCGCCGCGCGCAGCGCCTCAGCGCTTGCAGCCAGGTCGGTGATCACGTTGCGGTTCCCGATCGGGAGCAGCGTCTCGACCAGGCCGAGCACGCGGCCGGCCGCGGCGATGACCGCAGCCTGGGGCGCCGCGGCGCCGGCCAGTGCCGAGGAGATCGCGGCCGACCTGGCGGCCTGCTGCTCGGCGGTATCCCTGGGCAGGGAGTAAGCCGCCGCTACGGCGGCAAAGGCCTCCCCGTCGGCGGTGGCGAGCTGCACGCACTCGCCTGTGAGCAGGTCGGCCTGCTCGGTAATGGCGGTGATCTGCTCGGCATGCGCTGAGTAGCGCGGGCCGTCGGAGTAGCGGGCCACCATCGCCAGCAGCGCCGCCGCCTGGGCGGCGTGCAGCGCCGCGCTGGCCCCGCCGCCTGGCACGGATTGCCGGGCGGCGAGGCTGTCCAGGAACTCGCCGATGGTCAGGTCTCGCATGGACCGACGGTACCAAGGCTGGCCGGGCCCGGCGGGAAGGCCCGTTCCCGTGCTGAAGCACCTGCGCCAGGGCCCGCGGTTGCGCTCCGGGAGATGGCGGGGGAAGCTTGCCGGGTGTTGTCGGCGACGACGAGCCGCGGCGGTGGACCTACTGGTGCCGGGAGGCGCTGGCTTACCGGCACGGCCTTGCGGGCGTGTACGCCGGCAGCATCACGGCGCCGCACTGCCGTCGAGTGGACTTCGGTGACGGTGACGCGGTGCCGCTCCTGGAGAGTGTCGTCTTCGACGGCTACCTTCGCGGCCTGCGGGCTGCGGGCTGGGACGACGACCCCAGGCTCGTGCGCCTCGGCATGTGGTCCTCTGCGGTGAAGTACGACTGGATGGCGGCGATGACCCTCGAGCAAGCCGGTCATGAACGCCAGTAGCGCTACGGCGGGACCGGCGAGGTGGACCCGGTGTTCAAGTTCCGGGAGCGGAGCCGCGCGCTGATGTTCAACGCGCAGTGGGCACGCCAGGCGGTGGAGCTGGCGAGCAGGGTCGGCATCTGAGCCGCCCGCGGCCAGCGCGGTCGGCGAAGCCCGGTGGCCCCGCGCTAGCGCCGCATGGGCCGGCGGCGGTCGATCGCCGCCACGATGATCGCCGCGAAGATCACCGAGAGGATGAATCCCACCAGCAGCGAGTAGCGGTAGTGCAGCCCTATCGCGTACCGGGCGACGAACCCGCCGAGGAACGAGCCGGCCAGGCCGGCCAGTGCCGTCCGGATCAGGCCGATGGGGTTCGGCCCGGGCACTAGCAGGCGGCCAAGTCCGCCGATGATCAGTCCGCCGATTGCCAGCCATATCACCAACAGCAGCATGCATTCATGCTACGGCGCTCGGCTGGGTGCATACGGCGCTGCGCAGCCCCGGCCGCTTGCTCAGCGCACCGCGACGGCCTTGAAGAACGTGTAGCAGAACGTGCCGTCGTAGTCCGCCGCCCGCTGCAAGTCCGCGATCCCGGCGGACCAGGTCGCCGCGTCGATGAGGCCC
This sequence comes from Streptosporangiaceae bacterium, assembly GCA_030040415.1. Classification (GTDB taxonomy): domain Bacteria; phylum Actinomycetota; class Actinomycetes; order Streptosporangiales; family Streptosporangiaceae; genus JAJYUU01. The sequence goes on from JASHTT010000239.1 coordinate 2,674, forward strand.
TGGCCCACGGCCTGTGCGGCCACGCCCTCGACCATTGCCGTGAACGTCCTGAGCGTGAAGATGTCGGCCAGGTCTGGCCTGCTGCCGTCGACGTAAACCAGCTGCGGGGTCACCTGAACGTCCCTGAAGCCGGCCGCTGCCAGCAGCGGATACAACCGCCGCCCGATCAGCGCGTCGCCGCCCGCCTGCCGCTGCAAGTCGATCAGGCACTGAATCGCCCGGCGTGCGGGCTCGCTCACCGGATGGAAGTACGCCGAGCCGTGGTCGCCCTCGATGACCGTGATCGAACCTCCTGGTTTGAGCGCAGTCATCAGCGCGCGCAGCGCCCTGTCCGGCTCGCGCAGGTGCTCCAGGACGAAGCACGCGAAGACGTGATCGAAGCAGCGCGGACGGAATGGCAAGCTGAAGACGTCGGCCTGCAGGAACGTCACGTTGCTGCAGCTGGCAAGCCGTGCCTGCCGCTTAGCCTCGGCCAGTGACTCGCCCGACTTGTCGACGGACACGAACTGGGCATCGGGGCTCGCGGCGGCCAGGATCATCGTCTGAGCGCCGGTACCGCAGCCCGCCTCCAGGACGACGGTGGCAGGCGGATAGCGGGTGCCAGCATGCAGCAGGTCGGCCAGGGCGGTCGCCTGGTCTGTCAGCCGGATGCTTTCCCTGGCCGAGTACCCGTGGACGTAGTCCTCAGCCCGCGACACATGAGTCAGCCTAGCGACGCCAGGGGAAGCTACCGCGGCTGAAGATCACCGATACTCTCGATCCGGACCTCGCCTGCACGGACGACCTGACCGCGGACGGTGAACGTGAACTCGTGGGAGCCGGGTGGCGCCAAAATGCAAACGCCAGGCTTGCCCGCTCCGCACGTGCCTCTGGCGACCTTGCCCGCGGGCGGTGGCGGATGCGAGCTGGTGATTTCGTGTAGTCCGACAGCACCGACGGCCAGCAGAGCACCTGCGCCTGCTACCAGAACGTCGCGGGCGACTCGTCGCGTCAGAGGCCGCCGTTCGCGGTTGGCTGGCTTCGACCCAGAGCGGTCGGCGAGGCGAGCTTCGACGCGCGCGGCCACTTCTCTGTCAACCCTGTCGATGAACGAGGCCACGACCGCGTCGCTGTAGTCCGGGCCCAGTTCCCGGTGCACGTCAGCGGCAGCGCGGACGTCATCTGCAGACACCGCAGACGTGACCTGGGCTGCCTGATGCTCGGCGATGACCTGCCGCCGCGCAGCGGCGTATGGCTCGCCCGTCGCGGCCATGCGCCTGCGAGCTGCTGCCTTGATCTTGTCGTAAGACATCGTGCGCTCTTTCCGGTGGCAATGTCCCGGCGCCGAGCCACCGCAAAGTGACCACGATCGAAGGAAGACCCACGCGAGGGCCATGCCGCTCTTGTCCTCGGACACCATGACCAGCGCCGGGCTGGCATAGCTCAGATCAGGCAGGCGTGGCTGCCA
>JASHTT010000240.1 GCA_030040415.1 Streptosporangiaceae bacterium
TCCAGCAGGAGCGCGCAGTGGCCGCTATCGACGGCATATTCGCCAGGCAAATCCTCGACTCTCGCGGGAACCCCACGGTCGAGGTCGAGGTGGTGCTCGATGACGGCAGCCTCGGCCGAGCCGCCGTGCCAAGCGGCGCGTCGACCGGCGTGTTCGAGGCCGTCGAGCTTCGCGACGGCGGTGAGGCGTACGGCGGCAAGGGTGTCACCAAGGCCGTACAAGCCGTGAACGATGAGATCCAGCTGGAACTCATCGGCTACGACGCGGACGACCAGCGGCTCATAGACCAGGCGATGATCGACCTGGACCGGACCCCCGACAAGTCAAGGCTCGGCGCGAACTCGATCGTCGGCGTGAGCCTGGCCGTGGCGAGGGCAGCCGCCGAGTCGTCCGGGCTGCCGCTGTTCCGCTACCTCGGCGGGCCGAACGCGCACCTGCTGCCGGTGCCGTGCATGAACATTCTCAACGGCGGGGCACACGCGGACAGCAACGTGGACATCCAGGAGTTCATGGTCGCGCCCGTCGGCGCCAGCACGTTCGCCGAGGCTGTCGAGTGGGGTGCGGAGACTTATCACGCCCTCAAGGCAGTGCTCAAGCAGCATGGCCTGTCCACCGGCGTCGGCGACGAGGGCGGATTCGCGCCCAACCTCGAGCACAACCGCGCGGCATTCGACCTGATCCTGGAGGCCATCGGGAAGGCTGGCCTCACCCCCGCCCGCGACGTGGCGCTGGCCTTCGACGCGGCGGCCAGCAACTTCCTGTCCGGTGACAGCTACGCCTTCGAGGGCGGCAGCAAGAGCTCAACGGAGATGACCGCTATCTACGCCGACTGGCTCGACGCCTACCCGATCATCTCCATCGAGGATCCGCTGGCCGAGGAGGACTGGGCCGGCTGGCGGGAGCTGACAGCCGAACTAGGCGGTCGCGTCCAGATCGTCGGTGACGACATCTTCGTGACCAACCCGGAGCGTATCCGGCGTGGCATCGATGAGCAGGTGGCCAACTCGCTGCTGGTCAAGGTGAATCAGATCGGCACGCTCACCGAGACGTTCAGCGCCACGGACCTCGCCCACCGCAACGGCTGGACGACGATGATGAGCCACCGGTCGGGCGAGACCGAGGACACCACGATCGCCGACCTGGTGGTTGCCTTGGGCTGCGGCCAGATCAAGACCGGGGCGCCGGCCCGGTCGGAGCGGGTCGCTAAGTACAACCAGCTGCTGCGCATCGAGGAGCAGCTGGCCGATGCTGCAGCCTACCCGGGCCGGGCGGCGTTCGCCCGGCCTTCGGCGGGTAGCGCGCCCGGGACAGCGGCCGGTAGCCGTTGACGCGGGCGGGACCTGGCAGGAACGGCCCCGCGCGGCCCGACCCAGCGCACCGCGGCCGGCTGACCAGCAGGGCGGCGGTGCTCGCGATCGTGGTCTGCGCCGTGGTGCTGAGCCTTGCCTACCCGGTCCGCGAGTACATCGCCGAGCATCGCGAGATCGATGAGCTGGAGGCCACCAACGCGCAGGTCGCAGCGCAGGTCCGGCGGCTCGAAGCCGAGCATCGCGAGCTGGCTACGCCGAGCTACGTCGAGCAGCTCGCACGGGACGAACTGCACATGTGCTTCCCGACGCAGACCTGCTATGTAGTCGTCCTGCCGGCCCGGCACCACGCGGCCACCACCGCCGCGCCGGCCGGCTCACCCTGGTACGAGCTGCTCTGGAAGTCCGTCAAGGAGGCGGACAAGGCGCAGCCGCGGTGAGCGAGCCAGCCGCTCCCGCCCCCACCGCTGCGGACCTGGCCGTGATCGCGCGCCAGCTAGGCAGGCCGCCGCGCGGTGTGCTGGCAGTCGCCCATCGTTGCCCTTGCGGGCTCCCCGACGTGATCCAGACATCTCCAAGGCTGCCCGATGGCTCGCCGTTCCCCACCCTGTACTACCTGACGTGCCCGCGCGCCAACGCGGCGGTCAGCAGGCTGGAAGCGGACGGGCTGATGCGGGACATGACGCAGCGACTGGCCGCCGACACCGACCTGCAAGCACGCTATCTGGCGGCGCACCGGGACTACCTCGTACGGCGAACGGTAGCGGCGAGGCTGGCCGGCGTCGATCCGCTGCCCGACGGGTCGCCGAGTGCCGGCGGCATGCCCGCTCGGGTCAAGTGCCTGCACGCGCTTGTCGCCCAGGAGCTTGCCGTACCGGGCTCGAACCCGTTCGGCGCCGAGGCCGCGCGTGCTGCCGGGCAATGGTGGCAGGCTGGACCGTGCGTCGGCACACCCGGAGAAGCTGGAGAGGCAACATGACCAAGCGCGTCGCGGCGATCGACTGCGGGACGAACTCGCTGCGGCTGCTGGTGGCCGACGTGGATCCGGCCAGGCACAAGCTGACAGATGTGCGGCGGCGGATGGAGATCGTGCGGCTCGGTCAGGGCGTGGATGCCACCGGCATGCTGGCTCCTGAGGCGCTCCAGCGCACGTTCAAGGTGCTGCGGGAGTACGCGGCCGACATCTCCGCATCGCACGCGGCAGCGGTCCGGATGGTCGCGACCAGCGCCACCAGGGACGCGGGCAACGCGGCCGAGTTCGCCAGCGGTGTCCAGGACATCCTGGGCGTGTCGCCCGAGGTGATAACTGGTGGCGAGGAAGCGCGGCTGTCGTTCGCGGGTGCCACGGCCGAACTGGCCGGCGCTGGCGCGGTCGGCCAGCACGTAGTGCCGCCGTACCTGGTCGTGGACATCGGCGGCGGCTCGACCGAGTTCGTGCTGGGCGGTGCCGGATCAGCGGCCGGTGACGGAACCGCCCCCCGCTCCGGGGGTGCCGGATCAGCGGTCGGCGCCGACGACGATCGGCTCGCCGCGATCTCGGTCGACATCGGCTGCGTCCGGCTCACCGAGCGGCATCTGCACTCCGACCCGCCGTCGGCCGCTGAGGTCGCCGCAGCAACTGCCGATATCGATGCGACGCTCGACAGGGTTGCGGCCGCGGTGCCCGTCGGGTCCGCGCGCACCCTGGTCGGGCTGGCCGGATCGGTCACCACGATCACCGCGATAGCGCTCGGACTCGGCGCCTACGACCCAGCGCGAACGCACCACGCTCGGATCTCGGCCAGTGCCGTGCACGACGTGACGACCATGCTTCTCGGGCAGAGCCACGAGCAGCGGGCTGGCATCCCGGCATTGCATCCCGGGCGGGTCGATGTCATAGGAGCCGGTGCCCTGGTGCTCGACCGCGTCATGAGGCGCTTCGGCTTTGCCGAGCTAGTGACCAGCGAACACGACATCCTCGACGGCATCGCCTGGTCGATTGCTAGCGGTCAGCAGGCCCGCGGTGGCTGACGAGCCGAGTCCCGGGCCTACGGTCCCGCCCGGCAGCGGCTGGCCGGAAGACCCAGCCACGGCAGCGACGCCGGTATCCGGCAGTCCGGCCGAGGTCCGCGCGCTAGCCGCGAGCGCCGGGTCTCTGGCTGAGGTCGCGGCCAGGGAGTCGGTCTGCCGCGCTTGCGCCCGGCTCGTGCAGTGGCGGGAGCAGGTCGCGTCGGTCAAACGGCGATCGTTCACGACCGAGGTCTACTGGGGCCGGCCGGTGCCGAGCTGGGGTGATGCCCGGCCGCGGATCCTCGTGCTGGGCCTGGCCCCAGCCGCGCACGGCGGGAACCGGACCGGGCGGATCTTCACCGGAGACCGGAGCGGCGACGTGCTGTTCGCCTCTCTGTGGAGGTCTGGGCTTGCCGTTCAGCCCACGTCGGTCGCCGCCGGGGACGGGCAGCAGCTGGTCGCTACCCGGATGACGGCGGCAGTGCACTGCGCGCCGCCTGCTAACAAGCCGACGCCGGACGAGCGGGACACGTGCGCCGGTTGGCTGGCGGCCGAACTGCGCCTGATGCGCGACAGTCTGCTGGTTGTCGTGTGCCTCGGTCACTTCGCCTGGCAGGCGCTCTGGCCGCAACTGGCGGCGATGGGCATCGCCGTGCCCCGGCCGAGGCCCGCATTCGGGCACGGCGCCGAGGCCGTGGTGGCCGGCCCAGACGGCGGCAAGTTGTCCGTGCTCGGCTGTTACCACCCCAGCCAGCAGAACACCTTCACCGGCCGGGTCACCGACACCATGCTGGACGAGGTGTTTGCCACGGCCCGCCAGCGCGCAGGCTTGTAGTCCAATCACGCCAGTTGCATTACCGAGGGTAATAAGAATGGCGCATTGGTTACTCCAAGTATTCAGGCTGACGACTCGGCGCTTTGGCTGCGCTAGTTCGCAGTTATTAGATATCCGGCATTGCGCCAGAAGCCGGCTTCACTAAATCGCTTTACTGGAGCATTGAGACGGGTGCGATGTATCATCGCAATGCCCCCGTAGCCCAAAGGGAGAGGCCGGCCCCCTAAAAGGGTCCCCAGTGTCGGTTCGATTCCGACCGGGGGTACCGTCTGGCCTGCTAGAGCGCTTGCGCGCCGGTCGGCCCAGGATCCGCGCGGGTCGCCGCCAATCTGACTGCGGGTACAGTCAGACGTGCGTTCTGATAGCTGACGCCGATTGTTAACTGTGCGGCTGATGACCCCGGATTGAGCAACGCTCTTGCCGATGCGGATGAGCTTTTGACCTTTTTGGAGCCATATTCTGGACATTATTCGGGCATACTGAAATGGCCCTGCGTCCAATCGGATCCGCAACGGGCTGGCCTAACGCCAATACGGCAGAATCCCGTGTGGTCGCGTTCCCTCCCATCAGCCGCTCACGTCTGGTCCGACACGGTCGAGCGTGATGCGCACGACCAGCCTTCTCTCCCGCCGCATGGCTTCCCGATACTCATCCCAATCGGGGTGCTCACCGGAAATCCTGCGGTAGTAGTCCTCCAGGATCGGCAATGCTTCGGGCAGGTGGATGAGTTCGGCCAAGCCCTCTGCCTGCACCCACTCGCCGAAAAAGTGCTCATTCAGCCCGCACAGTGATGCTCTCGGGTCTCGCGCCAGGTTCTTCGCCTTGATCGCCGTCTCCCTCGTGCTGATCAGCACGCGTCCGTCGTCGTCCACGGCAACCACGATGGGAGAGAGTTGCGGGCGACCGTCAGCGCGCGTGGTCGCCAAGACGGCGCGAGGGTTACGGGACAGGAAGCTAGTGGCGCGGGCTAGGTCCACCGAACCCTCAGGCGCGGTTGAGTCTGCTGCGGCGCTGCAGCTCGTACTCGTGCACGATCGCGCTGGCGTAGCCGTGCGACAGGCCGTGCTCGTCCGACAGCCAGTGCGCACGCTCATCGCAGCGCAAGAACGCCGGGCCGGACTCAAGCCGGCTGAACCACTCTCGGAGTTGGAGTCCCGTCACCGACGGAATCCGGGCTATAAGGTTCTTATGCATCTCCGGGGAGTGGGTCAGGGACAAGAGGCACCTCCTGGGTGAGGGTAAGTCCTTGCAGACGAGACTGCACCACCGTCGTGGGTATGACAACCCCTGATTGGCGCGCATTCTTAATGCCGCGTTTGCTCGGCCGTCGCGTTCCGGGCAAAGCGCGCCATCTGCCTGTCACTGGGTCAGTGAAGCGGTCAGAGACAGTTCTTGCCGACGCTGTCAGCCCGATCCGCACCGCTCGGCTCCGGGATACCCGGGCGCTCTGGTAAACGGAACTAATCAGGAGAAAGTGCGCGCTGACGGATCAGCTGAGGCGCTCGAACAGCATCGCCATGCCCTGGCCGCCGCCGACGCACATAGTCTCCAGCCCGATGGCTTTGTCGTGGAACTGCAGGCTGTTCAG
>JASHTT010000241.1 GCA_030040415.1 Streptosporangiaceae bacterium
TGGGCGCGCTTGTCGGCGCCACCCTCGAGCACGCCACGGGTGGCGTGGTGATCGCATTCGCGGAGGTACTCGAAGAGGCCTAGCCCTCGACCAGTCTGGCCGGCTGCAGGGCGACCTCCTCGAGGCCGAGTCGGCCGGGCGCAGCGGATGGTGTCCCTTTGGCGTCATCCCGATCGTCGTCCTCGCGAAAGGCCAGCCGACCGAAACCCTGGAGGAACGCACATGACGGAAGCCGCAGACAGCGTCACCGGTTGCCACCCTGCAGACGATCAGATGCTGCTGGACTTTCTGGCGGCGCAGCGTGCCACGGCGCTGGACATCGTGGCGGGCCTGAATGAAGAGGCGTGGCACCGGTCGGTCGTGCCGTCGGGTTGGACTCCAGCCGGGCTGGTTGAGCACCTGAGCGGCGCGCAGTTTCACTGGTTCATCGGCGTCGTGGCCGGGGAGGACACCTCACCGCCCGCTGACGCAGACGTCCAGCCCTACGACCCGATGGCGCCGTTCGTCACGGACTGGTCGTCTGCGGACATCATCGCTGAGTTTCTGGAGATCTCCGCTCGCTCGGACGCCATCCTGGCGGTAACGCCGCTGTCGGCGGCCCCGCGTGGCAAGCACGGCGACCCGGAGGTCGCGGAGCCACCGAACGTGCGATGGGTTGTCTTGCACGTCATCGAGGAGCTCGCGCGGCATTGCGGTCACCTGGACATCGGCCGGGAGCTGCTCGATGGCACACAACGGCTCGGGCAGAAACGCAGCCACCGGCCGGCCGCGGAGTAACGCTGAGCCACTTGCGCCTTCGCCGCGACCGACACGCGTCGGCTTGGTCGCTGATCCATGCCGAGCGCGCCGCACTGGCCGCCGACCTCGCGGAGCTGGCTGAGCAGCAGTGGGCTACCGGGTCGCTGTGTGACCAGTTCTCCGTTCGCGAGGTACTCGCGCACTTGACCGCTGGTGCCAGCCTCAACCCCGTCCGGTGGATGGCGGGCGTGGTCCGCTGCCGCTTCGACTTCGACAGGCAGGTCGCCATCCGCCTGGCCGAGCAGATGGGCGCAAATGCGGCCGAGACGCTCGCACGATTCCGGCGGGTGATCACCAGCACGACCAAGCCGCCACTCCCGATCGTGGCAATGCTCGGCGAGACCATCGTGCATGGGGAGGACATCCGCCGGCCGCTCGGCATCGAGCGCGGCTACTCCGTCACCAGCCTGACCACGGTGGCCGACTACTACCAGCGCTCCGATCTGCCCGTGCTCGCTCGAAGGCGCGTTCACGGCCTGCAGCTGACGGCCACCGACGGCCCCTTCACCGCTGGTGTCGGGCCCCCGGTGTCCGGCACCACCTTGGCACTGGTCATGGCCATGGCTGGCCGCGCGCCCTATTGCGATGAACTCGACGGCGACGGAGTCGCGATCCTGCGCGAGCGTTACGCAACGGCATGAGGGGGGCTGACGGGCGCAGTCCGCCTCGGCATTTGTCCAGGCGTTTGTCGCAGCGATCTGTCATTTTCACCTGTCAGCATCTTCCAGCCGCGATGTTACGGGTGCATCGAATACGGCGTCCCGGGATGCAAGGTGAAAATTGCTGTCGTCGGTCCGGCACACCCCTACGCGGGAGGGTCAGCCCAGCACACAACGTCACTCGCCCATGAGCTTGCCGCGGTCGGTCATGAGGTGACGCTCCAGTCCTGGAGTGCGCTCTGCCCACGGCTGCTGTTTCCAGGTCAACTGACCGTTGGCCAGCCCGAAGTGGAACTCTTCCCAGATACGGAGCGGTCGCTGGCGTGGAACCGCCCAGATAGCTGGCGGCTGACGGGCCACCGCCTGGCCGCCCGGCGATTCGATGCTGTGATGTTGTCGGTATTCACACCGATCCAGGCAGGACCCTACCTCTCCCTGGCACGTGCAGCCCGGACCGGCGGCTGCGCCACCATAGCCCTCTGCCACAACGTGCTGCCGCACGAGCGGGGCTGGGCTGACGAGCTGCTAATCAGGGCTCTGCTCAGCCGGATGGATGCGGTACTCGTGCATTCCAAGGAGCAAGCATCTCTGGCCTCGGCACGCACCAGCGCTTCGGTCGAGATCGCCGCGCTGCCACTGCACATGCCCGCCGTCGCGGGACTCAGTCCTCTGCCCGCACCACGACCGCGGCTCAACCGGCTGCTGTTCTTCGGAATGGTGCGTCCGTACAAAGGACTCGACATCCTTCTGCGCGCCCTCGCCGAGACGAATCCGGACGTGTCGCTGACCGTGGCAGGGGAGATCTGGCGCGGCCGAGATGCGCTGCTCAGGCTGATCTCGGACCTGCATCTGCGCGGTCGGGTCACCATGCCCGACGAATACGTGCCGATGGAACAGATCCCGGCCACTTTCGCGGCCGCCGATGCGGCTGTCTTGCCTTACCGATCAGGCACGGCATCCCAGAATGCGCTGCTAGCACTGCAGCTGGGAGTGCCAGTCATCGCCACCAAAGCCGGTGCCATCGCGGATCCGATCATCGACGGCGTCAACGGCCTGCTCTGCGCCCCAAATGATGTCGCGGCCCTGGCTGGCGCGATCAGCGAGCTCTACGAGCCTGGCACCCTCGAGCGCCTTCAGCTGGGGACACGCCCGCCGCAGACCAGGCAGGCCTGGCGCGACTATGTCGCCGCAGTGGAGAGTGCTGTGACCTCGGCGGCCGGGCGCCGTAGCTGACGGATGGCCGCGCCCGGCCATGCGCCTTTCAGTCGCGGCAGGGTAAGACCCTCTGGGAGCACGACCTGACGCAGCAGTCAGCAAGAGGTGAGGAGATCGGAGCCATGCGAGTAGCACTAGTGCGGGAGTTTGGCGGGATCTGAGCGGTCCGTGACGGCGGCCGGGCGATCTCGATAGCCCTGAGTGATCCTCCCGCCGAGCTTGAGCGCGGCATCACTGGCCGGTCGTTCGCCGCTAACCCCGACCGGCCGAGGCTGGAAGAACTGGCTCGCCTAGTTGATGCCGGCGAGCTACGTCCACAGGTCGAGGCGGTGCTTCCGCTGGAGCAGGCCCGTGAGGCGCTAGCGCGCGTGGCTTGCGGGCA
>JASHTT010000242.1 GCA_030040415.1 Streptosporangiaceae bacterium
GACTTCTGCCTGGGCCTGGTGCTCGTCGAGTACCTGGGCGTGAAGCTGAACTGGTTCCCGGTCAACGGCGGTTACTCGCAGGGGGACGTGATCGGTTTCAACGCCGCGTTCCTGGCGAGCGCGGCCTACCACGCTGTCCTGCCCGGTCTGACGATCGTGGTGACGTCGATGGCCGCGTGGATCGTGGGCATGCGGAACATGACGGTGACGACCCTCGGCCAGGACTACGTGCTTGTCGCTCAGGCCAAAGGCTTGTCGAAGCGCCGGGTCATGATCACCTACGCGGCCCGCAACGCGATCTTGCCCAGCTTCTCGAGCTTCGTCGTCGCGCTGAGCCTCGTGGTGACCGGGTCCGTCCTCGTGGAGTACGCGTTCTCCTACCCGGGCATCGGCTACGTGCTGTTCCAGGCTGTCGACAACGAGGACTACCCGCTGATGCAGGCCGTCTTCCTGATCATCACGCTGAGCGTGCTAGTCGCCAACCTGCTCGCCGACTTCGTCTACGTCCTGCTTGATCCGCGGGCTCGTCAGGAGGCCTGACAGATGGCTCTCACCTCCACCACGGCCCAGGCGCCGGCGGAAACGCTGGCCGCCGTCACTACCGGCGGCAGGCGGCTACCCAGGCTGTCGTTCAAGATCGTGCTCGGCCTTTCGCTGCTGGCGTTCTTCGTGCTGATGGCGATCATCGGGCCGTTCGTGGCTCCGTACGACCCGTCGCAGATCGGCACCGCGGTACTCGCCCCGCCGTCGGCAGCGCACTTGCTCGGCACGACAAACAACGGCCAGGACGTGCTGTCCGAGTTGCTGGTTGGTTCCCGTGCGACGCTCGTGGTCGCGTTCGTGGCCGGAGCGCTGGCCACGGTGCTGTCGATTCTCTTCGGCGTCACCGCCGGCTACCTGGCCGGCGGCCCCCGCGGCGAGCTGCTGAACATGCTGTCCAACATCTTCCTGGTGCTGCCGCTGTTCCCGCTGCTTGTGGTCGTGACCGCGTTCCTGCCGAACGCGAACGCCTGGTTCATCGCGGTGGTGATCGCCTTCGTCGGGTGGGCGTGGGGCGCGCGCGTGCTGCGGGCGACGACGCTGGCGCTGCGCAACCAGGACTTCGTCCAGGCGGCGCGCGCGGTTGGCGAGCGGACATGGCGGATCATCGTGTTCGAGATCCTGCCCAACGAGATCGCGGTCGTCGCCGCCAGCTTCCTGTTCACGGTGATCGCGTCGATCATCCTGTACACCGGCCTGATCTTCCTCGGGCTCGGCAACCTCAATGAGTGGAGCTGGGGAGCGATTCTCTACTGGGCGCAGAACGAGGAAGCCCTGACTGTCGGCGCCTGGTGGTGGTTCATCCCGGCCGCGTTGTGCACCGCGCTGCTCGGCACGTCAGTCGGGCTGATCGGGTTCGGCATCGACGAGTTCATCAACCCGCGGCTGCGGGCTGCAGGCCTCAGCAGGAAGGAACTCCGGGCGATGAGCCTGAACCAGGGCCTGACGCCGGTCTACCGCGACGGCCAGGAGGTCGGCCGATGACGACGCCGATAGACCACGCTCGCTGGCCCGTGCTCGAAGTGAGCGGGCTGTGCGTGGACTATGGGCATGGCGCCGACGTCACTCACGCGGTGATCGATGCCGATATCGTGCTGCACCGCGGCGAGGTCATCGGCCTGGCCGGGGAGAGCGGCAGCGGTAAGTCGACCCTGGCCTACGGGATGACCAGGCTGCTCCGCCCGCCGGGTCGCATCACCGGCGGCAAGGTGCTGTTCCGCCCCGACCAGAACCGGCCTGACTCGTCGATCGACCTGCTTGACCTTGGCATTGACGAGCTGCGCCGGCTGCGCTGGCGGGAGATATCCATCGTGTTCCAGTCCGCGATGGCCGCCCTGAACCCGGTGCTGACGGTGCACGCTCAGCTCGTCGACACGCTCGAGGCCCACCGCCCGGAAATGTCGAGGGAGGCGCGTAACGAGCGCGCCGTCGAGCTGCTCCGGATGGTGGGCATCAGCGCTGACCGGCTGCGCAGCTTCCCGCACGAGCTTTCCGGCGGTATGCGCCAGCGCGTCATGATCGCGATGGCGCTCGCGCTCGAGCCGCAGATCGTGATCATGGACGAGCCGACCACCGCACTCGATGTGGTCACCCAGCGGGAAATCCTGCAGGAAGTCATCGAGCTGCGCGACAGGCTGGGCTTCTCCGTGCTGTTCATCACCCACGACCTGTCGCTGCTGCTCGAGCTTGCGGACACGATCGCGGTGATGTACGCGGGCCGGATAGTGGAGCACGCGCCCGCCAGCCAGCTTCTCGGCGCTCCACGGCACCCGTACAGCCTGGGCCTGCTGCGCTCGTTCCCGTCGCTGCACGGCCCGCGGCGCGAGCTGACCGGAATCCCCGGCTCGCCGCCCGACCTGCGGAACCTGCCGAAAGGCTGCGCGTTCCACCCGCGCTGCGGCTACGCAATGCCGCGCTGCTCGACCGACGTGCCGGTGCTTTCCCCGCCACCCGGCTCGTCCACCCGGCTCGTCGCCTGCTGGCTGCAGGACGGGCAGACGGACCGGCCCGACGAGCTGGCGATGCCCGACTCGGCGGCTGCCAGCCGCCTCGCACCCGCCGCCACGCCGGCGGCCAGTGACAG
>JASHTT010000243.1 GCA_030040415.1 Streptosporangiaceae bacterium
GGACAGCAGCCTGATCAACAGGAAGCTGACAACGTAGGTCACGATGCTGAGAATCATGATCGGGATGATCAGCAACGCGGTGTTGTTGTTCCGGCCCCGGCCGCTGAACAGCTCGGAGTAAAAGGCGAACCGCACCATCAGCGCGGCGATGATGCCGAGGAATGACGCGATGGTCATCACCGCGACGTCCTTGTGCGCGACATGCGACATCTCGTGCGCCAGGACGCCCTCGAGCTCGTTGTTGTCAAGCCGCTGCAAGATGCCTTCCGTGGCGCAAACCACCGCGACCTTGCTATTACGCCCCGTAGCGAAAGCGTTCGGCATCTGCGTCGGAGCGATCGCGACTCGCGGCTTGGGCATGTCGGCCATCGCGCAGAGCCTGTCGATGATCCCGTGCAGCCGGGCAGCCTCAGGCGAATCGTTCGGACCGACGAGCCTGGCACGCGACGTGGCCAGCGCGATCTTGTCTGACCACCAATAGGAAGCCAGCGCAGTGCCGATGCCGATGATGCAGGCAATGACGATGATGGCGGTGCCGCTGACGTTGACACCGCCCGAGGTGTGATTGTGGACGTGGTTGTAGTAAGAACCGCCAAACAAGATGAGATACGCCAAGCCGACGCCGAAGCCGACGAAGACCAGCCCCAGCAGGAACATGGTCGCGCCCATCCTCGCGATCAGGCCCGGGTCAGACGCGTACCGGGTGCGCGCCATCGGCGCTGCCTCCTTTTTTCGCAAGCGGCCGCCTCGCCGGGGCCGCTCTACATTCAAACTCCAGTTTAGTTAACGCCGTTACGACACATCTCGTTCCCGCGGCCGGCTGTGCAGAGAATCCCAGCACTTGCCGCCTAGCCGGGAATTAGCCCCTCGTCCTAGCCGGGAATTAGCCCCTCGTCGGTGAGCAGCTTGCGCACCTCCGCCATGGTCGCATCCGGCTGCGGCACGATCAGCTCCGATGGCTTGAGCACGTCGTGTGCGGCCGGCACGCCGACCTCCCTGACCCGGGCGAGCAGGTCGGTTAGCGCGGACCGGAATCCTGCCTCGTCGTCTGCCTCAACCGCGGCCTCGAGCTTGGAGTCCAGCTCGTTCAGCTCCGCGGACGCTGCATCCGGGACCTCGAGCTGACCTTCGCCCAGGATCCGGACTATCATTCCGGCTCGCCGGCCTGGCTTGGCTCCGCGGCCGGCGCGGCGCTGGCGGCCTGGCCGCCATCGGCAGAAGCGCCCGCCGGCCCGCCAGCGGACCCCTCGATCTGCTTCGGCGCGCTGCCCTGCGAGATCTCGGCCCTCATCCGCTCCAGCTCGGCATCCACTCCGTGGCTTGCGCCCATCCGGTCGAGCTCGGCCTGGATGTCGTCGTGCGGGCCGCTCACCATGTCGTCAAGTGCGCCCGACGCCATGAGCTCGTCAATCGCGCCGGCCCGGGCTCGCATCTGCGCGGTCTTGTCCTCGGCCCGCTGGATCGCGAGGCCCACATCGCCCATTTCCTCGGAAATCCCGGTAAAGGCCTCGTTGATCCGCGTCTGCGCCTCGGCCGCTGTGTAGGTGGCCTTGATCGTTTCCTTCCTGGTCCGGAACTGGTCGACCTTGACCTGCAGCCGCTGCGTCGCCTGAGTGAGTTTCTCCTCTTCGCCCTGCAGCGAGGCGTACTGCTCATTCAGGCCCTCAAGCTGGGACTGGAGCCCTGCCTTACGGGTCAGTGCCTCCCTGGCCAGGTCCTCACGGCCGGCCGCCAGCGAGTCACGCGCCTGCCTGTCTAGCTTGTCGGACTGCTGCTGCAACTGGTTGATCTGCAGTTCCACCCGCTTGCGAGAGGTCGCGACATCAGCCACTCCCCGGCGTACCCGCTGCAGCAGTTCCAGTTGCTGCTGGTAGGAGTAATCCAGGGTCTCCCGAGGATCCTCCATCCGGTCGAGCGCCTTGTTGGCCTTGGCGCGGAAGACCATCGTGACCCGCTTCATGACGCCCATGGGCGCGACCATCCCCTCAATCCGTAATACCGCCCAGCCAGGGCCTCTAGGCGCGTCCAGGGCCTCTAGGAACAGCGCTGCGCTCGGCGGACACATTGCCGGCAAATCTTGCCTCCACACTACGACGTGCCAGCGCGAACCGTCATCACGGACCGGCAGCCTGACCGGCCGGACAATGCCGGACAAGGCCGTCGGGCAAAGACTCTCGTAGCCCTCGTCCCCCGGTAGGCTGTAGCCGTGTTCAAGCGACGTGCCACGCAAGCGCCGCCGGCGCCAGAAGAGGACCTATCGGCGCAGCCCGCCAGCCCGGATTCCGACCACCTCCGGCCTGGCCTGACGCCCAAGAAGGGCGTACCGACCCCGAAGCGCAGCGAGGCGCAGGGCAGCCGCCGACAGCCGTACCAGGCGCCCGCCGACCGCAAGACCGCGGGCCGCGACTCCAGGCAAAAAGAGCGGCTCGAGCGGCAGCGCAAGGCGCAGGCACTGCAGCGTGGCGAGCAGTGGGCGTTGCCCGCCAAGGACCAGGGTCCGGTGCGCGCGTTGGCTCGCAACTACGTCGATTCCAGGCACGGGGTCGGCGAGTACTACATGTTCTCGATCGTCATCCTCATCGTGCTGCTGGTGATCCCGTCGGCGACCGCCAAATTCGTGTCCGAGTTCGTCGTGCTCGGATTGCTCGTGATCCTGGCAGCCGAGGGCTGGTGGGTAGGCAGGCGCATCGAGCGCCTCGCGCACGAGCGCTTTCCCGGGCAGAGCACCCGGGGCGTGAAGCTGTACGCAGCCATGCGCGGCATCACCATGCGACGGATGCGGGTGCCCAAGCCTGTGGTTAACCGGGGCGATAAGGTCTAATCCGTGCTTTCCGGGTGCAGGCTCATCGGGCCGTATTCCACCCGGCCGTCGTCCAGCAGCGTTACCTGGTCCACGCCCGCCTTCAGCAAGCTGGGCCAGTGCTCGCCGAGCCAGCTCTCCGCGTCGCCCTGGCTGCCGAACGACTCCTTGGCCAGCTCGCGGACGACGACCAGAGCGCCGTCGGCTGACTCCAGCTGCCAGGTCCAGGTCATCGCTCGCCTCAGTAACTCTAGGATCAGCCCATCTCCCCGCCGCCTCATCGTAGCGGGCAGGCGTCCCGGTGACCGATCAGGTAGGCTCCGCGGTGGTTAAGCCCTTCCGGTCCGGCCGGATTTTTCGGTGGCCAGCTGGGCTCGCTGAACCGGCGGATCGCGGCGGTCGCAAAGCCGAAGTTGCTGGTTGCGGCGGGGCGAGTGACAGGTTCCCGGCATGAGGTCAATCGCCTGCGGCCGGGGGATCGGGCCAGCGAACCTCTCCAGATGGGCAGCCGAAGCTGTTAAGTTCTAAGCGCTGGCTTTCTCCCTTTCCGTGCTCCGCCCGGCCCGGCTCGGCCACAGCAAGGTGGTGACGACATTGACGCGCGTTGTCGTCATTGGCGATCTCATGACTGACACCGTCGCGCATGCGTCCCTGGCTCTTGCCCGGGGCAGCGACACGCCAGCCTCAGTCACCATGCACGGCGGCGGGTCGGGCGCGAACATCGCGGCGTGGCTCGCCGTGGACGGCGGGGATGTCGCCTTTGTCGGCCGGCGGGGTGCGGACATCGCCGGGCGCAACAGGGACATGGAGCTGATGGGCTATGGCGTCGACGCCCGGCTGGTGATGGATCCTGAACGGCCTACCGGCACCTGCGTCGTCATGATCACCCACAAGGGCGACCACACCATGCTGTCCGACCCTGGCGCCAACGCCGCGCTGTCACCGGACGACCTGCCTCAGGACCTGTTCGCGCCGGGCACCCACCTGCACGTGTCCGGTTACACGCTGCTAAACAACGGATCCCGGCACGCGGTGCTCGCGTCACTCAGCCTTGCCCGGCGGGCCGGCATGACGATCTCGGTCGACGGAGCCTCCTCGGCGCCACTCGAGCGGGTCGGCGCCGAACCGTTCCTGCAGATGACCAACGGTGCCGCGCTGCTGTTCGTCAACTCCGACCAGGGCAAGGTGCTGACCGGCCGAGATGACCCCAGCCAGGCGGCGAGGGTGCTGAACGCCTGGTACCCGCACGTGGTGATGAAGCTGGGCGCAGACGGCGCGATGACGTACGTTGGCGGCCGCCCGGACGCTGTCCGCGTGCCTGCGCCGCCGGTCGAGCGGATCGTGGACCGCACCGGCGCCGGCGACGCCTTCGTCGCCGGGTTCCTGCCCGCCTGGCTGGACAAGAAGCCACCAGGCGAAGCGCTGGCCAGCGGCTGCCGCCTGGCCGGACGTGCTCTCGGCCTGGTAGGCGCCCGCCCGCTGCTCTGACGCCCCGCCCGCTGCTCTACGCACTGTCCGGCCGGGCCCGACGGGGTGCCGCGCGTCAGTCGTCGCCGTCCTGGTCACGCAGCGCGCGAAGCGTCTTCGCGTGCTCCGCGGTGATGCCCCTCGCCCGCTGCTCGGCCGCCTCTTGCGCGGTCAGGCCAGCGCCGATCCAGTCAGCCACTTCGTCGAACGGTATGCCGGCTCGCCACCATTCGCGGACAGTGTCGACCGCGTTGGCGCCCCTGCCCGCCAGCCTCCCGGCCTCGGCCGCGGTGAGGCCGATCGCCCGCCACAGGCCGGCCTCGGCCACCTCGATGCCACCCAGCGCCCATGGCAGCGCGTCGTCCGGCTGCCAGTTCGCAGCCAGGTAACCGTGCATCACCCGCATCGGCACGCCCGCTGCCTGCAGCCTGCGCATCAAGTCCGCGTCACCCGGCGTGCCTGGCCCGCTTCCGGTCCAGCCCTGCCTTCGAGCCTGGTTGCGCTGTTCGAAGGCGGCCTCCGGGGTGAGCCCGCGCTGCGCGGCTGCCCGCGCAGACTGGAGATCGAAGCCCATCTCGTGCCAGTGCACTGCCTGCGTGGCGTCGATGCCAGCGGCCCGCCAGCGGTTGACCGACTCTGGCGTCACGCCCGCAGTCACCCACTGCGCAGCCCGGATGCCGTCGGCAACTCCGGCCTGACGCCAGGCGACAGCTTCACCCAGCGTGAACCGCCAGCGCCGGAAGACGTCCGCCTGCTCTGCCGC
>JASHTT010000244.1 GCA_030040415.1 Streptosporangiaceae bacterium
CCGACCAGCGCCTGGACGTCCGTTTCCCGAGTCACGTCCGCGGTCGCGGCCGCCGCCCGGTGGCCATCGGCCTCGATCTGCGCCGCGACCTGCGCGGCGCCATCGGCATCGATGTCGGCGACCAGCACGCCTGCCGCGCCGCGCTGCGCCAGCCCCAGGCACAGCGCACGACCCGCACCGCTGGCGCCGCCGGTCACGACCGCCACCCGGCCCTCGATGTCCATGATTCAGCCCTCGGAAGCTCGGCGCTAGACCCGCAGCGCTGGTCGCGCGGGATCGGCGGCAACGGTCATGACAGAACGGTCATGACAGTATGGCTGAGCTGACGGCGCGCTGCTGGCCTGCCGGGGCGAAGCCGACCTTGGTGCCCCGCTGGAAGCCGCCGAAGAGCAACGACAGGATGAGCAGCAGCACGAGCACTGCCACCACCCAGAGCAGGCATCCCACCGGCCTGCTGAGCCGCCGCCGGGGCCCGTCCGCCTGATCGCGCCGGCGTCTGAACATTGGTCCTCCAACCGCGGGTAGCGCTAACCGCCACGCGACGCATCCCGGCGGGACCGTGACCGTCACGGGACCGCGCATCTACCCAGCGGCACGCCGGCGAATCACTTCGCGCTGCCCGGGTAGTTGCGCGGCCGGCCCGTTAGCGATCCGAAGGCATCCGCTCGGAGGAGCCATGATTCGCATCCCGGCCGCCGACCGTGTGATCACCCGGTTCGGCGTGATCGTGCTGGCCATCGCGGCCGTCGCCGGCCTGCTGCTCGTGCTGTCTGCCGTTCGGCTGCTGCCGCAGCTCCGCAACCCGTTCGCCGAGACGACCACGGTACGCAGCCAGCCGCCGCTGCTGAAGTCGATCACCGCGCTGAGCCGCTACGAGGCAGCCAGTGGCACGTTCCAGGTCGTCGTGGAACTGTCCACGCACACCGCGTTCATTCCGTCGTTCCTCGCGGGCAGCCAGACGCTGTTCATCGGGGACGGCACCGTCGTCGGGTACGTCAACTTCGGCGGGCTCCGCAGCAGCGCACTCCAGGTATCGCGAGGACGGACCGCGGTAACGGTCAGGCTGCCCGCCGCGCAGCTTGAGCCCGCCGTGCTGAACGTCCGGCAGTCCTACGTGTTCGCCGAACAGCAGGGCCTGGTCAACCGGGTGACCAACTTCTTCTCTGGCAATCCCAATAGCCAGCAAGCGGTCTACATCCTGGCCCAGCAGAAGATCGACGACGCCGCGCGCAGCAGCCCCTTGCTTGTCGACGCTCAGCGCAATACGACGGCGATGCTGGACGGCATGCTGACCTCGCTGGGCTTCCGGCACGTCACCGTGATCTACACCGACGGGCACGCATAGCGTGCCCCGGCATGCGGACAACCCTTCGTCAGGGCTTTCTCAGTCGTATTTACTGAAAAAGCCCTAACGAAGGACGGGCGCTCGGCCGACGTCGGCGGCCGCCATCAACAGCGCGATGGCTTATGGCGGGGCCCGCGTGCTAGTACGCGAGCAGCGTGCGCAGTGCCGCGATCACCTTCGCCGTCGTGGGGATGACCTCGTCCTCGAGCGCGTCGGCGAACGGCAGCGGCACGCACTCGGACGCGACCCGGCGTACCGGCGCGTCCAGCAACTCGAAGCCCTCGTCCGCAACGATCGCGGCGACGGTCCCGCCCCAGCCGCCCTGGTACGGGTTCTCCTCGACGATCAGCAGACGAGACGTCTTACCGAGGGACGCGAGCACCGTGGCCATGTCCAGCGGCACCAGGCAGCGCAGGTCAATGACCTCGACACCGATCCCGTCGGCGGCCAGCCGGTCGGCCGCCGCCAGCGCCAGCGGCACCGTCGAGGCAAGCGCGACCACCGTGACGTCGCCGCCTTCGCGGGCAACGGCGGCCTGACCGAGCGGCACCAGATGCTCGGCCGGTGGCGCCTCGCCCTTGCTCGCCATCAGGCCCTTGTGCTCGAAGAACAGCACCGGGTCGTCGCTACGGATGGCAGCGGCCATCAGGCCGATGACGTCGGACGGATTGGACGGCGCAACGATCTTCAGGCCCGGCACGGCAAGAGCCCAGTTCTCGACGGACTGCGAGTGCTGCGCGCCGAATCCGAGGCCGCCGCCATTGGCGGTGCGCACGACCAGCGGGACGGTCACCTGGCCGCCGGTCATGTACCGCATCTTCGGGATCTCGTTGGCCAGGTAGTCCCAGCAGCAGGCGAGGAAGTCGGAGAACATGATCTCGGCGACCGGCCGGATCCCGGTCATGGCCGCGCCCATGGCCATGCCCACGATCGCCTGCTCGGAGATCGGCGTGTCCCAGACACGCTCGCCGCCGAACTCCGCGAACAACCCGGCCGTTGTCTTGAACACGCCACCCGCCGCGCCGATGTCCTCGCCCAGGCAGACCACCGACCGGTCTCGGCGCATTTCCCGCGCGATGCCCTCGGACACTGCCTCGCGGTAGGTAATCACGTCCGCCACGCCGCGCCTCCGTCCTGCCACACGTCCCTGAACGCCTCGGCCGGGTCCGGGCCCGGCGCGGCCTTCGCCGCCTCAACCGCGTCGGCCACCGTAGCCGCTGCCCGCCGCGCCGCCGCATCGACGTCTTCGGCCGGCACGCCAAGCCCGGCAAGCCGGGCTCTCGCGACGTCCAGCGGATCCCTCGTCAGCCACTCGTCGAGTTCGCCATCGGGCCGGTAGGTGGCCGGATCGGTCCGGCTGTGCCCGAAGTGCCGGTAGGTCATCGCCTCGATCACCGTCGGGCCCTCACCTGCCCTCGCCCGTTCCGCGGCCAGCCCGACCGTCTGTGCCACCACGACGACGTCGTTCCCGTCGATGACCTGCGACGGGAGCCGGTAGGCCGGCGCGCGGTCGGCTGCCGGATGCTCGACGGCGGTCACCGAGCCGATCGGCGTGTACTCCATGTACAAGTTGTTCTCGCAGATGAACAGCACCGGCAGCGACCACACGGCGGCCAGGTTCAGCGCTTCGTGGAACGCGCCGATGTTTGTCGCACCGTCGCCGAAGAACGCGACCGCCACCTGGCCGGTGCCGCGCAGCCTGGCCGACCAGGCGGCCCCGGCCGCGATCGGCAGGTGCGCTCCGACTATCGCATAGGAGCCGAGCATCGACGCCGAGGCCTTGGTCAGGTGCATCGAGCCGCCCTTGGCCTTGTTCAGGCCGGTGCCCTTGCTCATCAGCTCGCCCAGGCACTCGGCGGGCGTCGCGCCGCGCGCCATGGCGTGGTGGTGGCCGCGGTAGGTCGCGAACACGTAGTCATCCGGACGCAGCGCGGCGCTCGCGCCGACCGCCACGGCCTCGTGGCCAGCCGCGAGGTGAGTCGTACCCTTCACCAAGCCGGCCAGGAACAGGTCGTGCGCGGCCTTCTCGGTACCGCGGATGACCGCCATCTGCTCGAACAGGCCGAGCAGCACGTCTGGCGCAATCGACACGCCGAGATCGGCCGTCATGCTCCACCTCCCGCGCGCACGCCCTCGTCCCCCCGGCCAGCAGCTGCGGGGGGGTTCGGGCGGTCGTCCCCCCGGCCAGCAGCCGTGTTCAGGTTGGACTGGCTTTCTCGAAGCGTGTCAAGCGCGCCACCCGCCGTCCAGTACTTGCGCCCGGCTACCAGCAACTCTTCCGCGGGGAACTTGGTGATCACTTCGTGGCCATCGGCGGTGACCACGACTTCCTCCTCGATCCGTGCCGCGGACCAGCCGTCGGACGCCGGCCAATAGGTCTCCAGGGCGAACACCATGCCTTCTTCCAGCGGCTCGGGATGGTCCAGCGAGACCAGCCGGGAGAAGATCGGCTTCTCCCAGATCGACAGGCCAACGCCGTGCCCGTACTGCAGCGCGAACGCGGCCATCTCGTCGGGGAAACCGAACTCGGTGGCACGCGGCCAGAGCGCCACAATGTCGCCGGTGGTGACGCCCGGCTTCACCATGGCGATCGCCGAGTCCATGTACTCGCGGCAGCGCACGTACGCGTCCCGCTGCGCGCGGGACGCGCTGCCGACCGCGAACGTCCGGTAGTAGCAGGTCCGGTAGCCCATGTGACTGTGCAGAATGTCGAAGAAGGCCGGGTCGCCGGGCCTGATCAGCCGGTCGGAGTACACATGCGGGTGCGGCGAGCAGCGCTCGCCCGAGATCGCGTTCACCCCCTCCACGTACTCGCTGCCGAGGTCATAGAGCACCTTACTGACCAGGCCGACGCACTCGTTCTCACGCACGCCCGGCTTCAGGAACTCATACAGCTCCTGGTAGGCGGCGTCGACCATGGAGCACGCCTGGGTGAGCAGCGCGATCTCGTCGGCGGTCTTGGTGCGCCGCGCCTCGAGGAATACCTGCTGGCCGTCGACGGTCGTGATCCCCGCGTCGGCGAGCGCGGCCAGGATCGGCATCTCAGCGACATCCACGCCGACCGGCTCGCCGGCGAGCCCGTGCTCGTGCAGCACTTGCGCGACCTTGGCCGCGACATCGGCCGCGATGCCTGCGTCCGGGTGGAACGCGCCGCGCAGGGTCGAGATGCCAGCCCGCGCACCGGTCTGGCGGGCGCCCTCGGCGGTCGGCGGCCCGCCGGTGTGGTCGAGCCACGGGTTGTAGATCTGATGATGACGGGCCGCCGAGCCGAAATCCCACTCGACGGGCTCGCCACCGCGCGGCAGCAGCGCGAACCTGATGAGCTTGTCCATCGCCCAGGTGCCGATGTGCGTGGCCGTCATGTACCGGATATTGCCGAAGTCGAAGCTCAGCAGCGCGCCAAGGGACGACGCATCGAGCTTGGCCTTCAGCCTGGCCAGCCGCTCCTTGCGCAGCCGGTCCAGGTCAATCCGCTGCTCCCAGTCCACCGCGTTCGGGCCGTAGGTATGGATCGCCATGCCGCTTTATCACTCCTCCGTTGCTATCCGCAGCAGCCGCCGTGCAGTGCCGCTGAGCACGAGTTCGGTATCCCGAGCGCTGAGGCCAAGCGCCCTGACCTCGTCGGCGGGCCGGTCGGAGCCCATGTCGAACGGCCGGTCGGAGCCGAGCAGCACGTGTCCCGGGCCGGCGAACTCGATCAGCCCGCGCAGCAGAGCCTCGTCATGTACCAGGCTGTCGAAGTACAGCCGTCGCAGCATCTCGTCCGGGTCGCCTGGACCGTCGGCGCCGGCCTCCGGCCGGACCCGGTACGCGCGGCGCAGCCGGCCACGCAGCGCCAGCAGCGCGCCGCCGCCGTGCGCTAGCAGCACCCGCAGGCTGCCGTAACGCTTGAACAGCCCGGCCGTGATCAGCTGCGCCGCCGCGATCGCGGTCTCCAGCGGGTTTCCGACGGAGTTCCACAGGTAGTGCGCATCCAGGCCGGGAATGCCAAGCCCGGTGGTCGTCGGGTGCACGAAGACCAGCGCGCGGCTGCCTGCCGCCGCTTCCCAAAATGGCCGGAACGAGGGATCCGACAGGGAACTGCCATCGACGCTGGCGGGCACTTCGACACCGCGCAGTCCCGGCAGCGTCATGACGTACTCGAGCTCGGCAGCCGCAGCGGCGGGATCCTGCAACGGTACGCAACCGAGCGCGAGGATCCGGCCGCCAGGGCTCAGCTCGGCGGCCTGTGCCAGGCTCTCGTTCTGGATACGGCAGACCCGCGCGGCCTCGGCTGGTTCGGCGCTCGTCGGCACGAGCAGGATCCACGGCGACACAAGCAGGTGGCTGACGCCTGCCGCGGCGGCCTGCTCGAGCATAACGGCCGGGTCGGCGAACTCACCGGTCACCGACGTCAGGCGCTTGCCGCGGAACGAAACGACAAGCCGGCCATCTTGCCGGCTCAGTACCGGTCGCCAGTCGTCCCCGGCCTCGCCAGCCAACAGCGCGGCCGGGACGATGTGACAGTGCGCGTCGAGGATCACGAGCCTGCCCTGGGGACGATCCCGGGCCCCCCGCCGACGTCTGCCGGGGGCACGGTGCCTACCTCGGGGACGGTGCCTTCCTCCGGGACAGCATCTGCCTCCGGAACAGCATCTGCCTCCGGAACAGCCGATGCCTCTGGGACAGCCGATGCCTCTTGGTCGAGTCGCGGCGCCCCGCCGAGGTACAGCGCGCCGATCTCAGGGTGCTCAAGCACCTCGGCGCCCGTCCCAGTGAGCCGGACACGGCCGTTCTCCATCACCACGCCGTATCCCGCCATCTTCAGCCCGGCGCGCGCGTTCTGCTCGACAAGCAAGACTGTCTTACCCGCCTCGTTCATCCGGCGCACGGCATCGAACACTGTGCGCAGGGTCATCGGTGCGAGGCCCATGGACGGCTCGTCGAGCACGATGAGGGCGGGGTCGAGCATCAGGCAGCGTGCGAACTCAACCAGCCGCTGCTGACCGCCCGACAGGCTGCCCGCCTTCTTCTTTCCCCAGTTCGCCACGTCCGGGAAAATGGCCTCGACCGCCGCGCGGCGCTTCGCTGTCAGCGACCTGCCAAGGGTGTAGCCGCCAAGTTCGATGTTCTCGGTCACCGTCATCTCGGTGAACAGGCTATGGTTCTGCGGCACTTGCACGACGCCGGCCTTGAGTATCTCGCGAGGGCTCCTGCCGGTGAGCCGCTCGCCGCGGAACAGCACATGCCCGGCGCGTGGCCGCAGCAGCCCGCTGATGACCGCGAGCAAGGTGGACTTACCCGCGCCATTCGGTCCGACGACGCAGGTAATGGCACCCTGCGGCACCGTGAAAGCTACCTCGTGCAGCACGTCGCCGCCGCCATAGCCGGCCGTGACTCCCTCGATGAGCAGCGCGCCGTCAGCCATCGCCGGTCCCCGAGCCGAGGTAGGCGTCCAGCACTCGCTGGTCGTCGCGGACCTGAGCGGGACTGCCGGTGGCGATCACCGTGCCGTAGTCGAGCACCGTGACCTGGTGGCACAGGCTCATCACGAACTCCATGTTGTGCTCGACCACGAGGAACGTCCGGCCCTGCTTGTTGAGCTCGCTGATCCGCTCGGCGAGGTGGTTGACCAGCGACGGGTTCACCCCGCCGGCTGGCTCGTCGAGCAGCACGACCTGCGGTTCGGCGATCAGCACGTACGACAGCTCGAGCAACTTGCGCTGACCGTAGGACAACGTGCCGGCCAGCGCCTCCGCGTGCCCGGCGATCCCGGTGAAGGCGAGCAGCTCAAGCGCTCGCTCTCGGAGGTGCCGATGCGCGCGACCCCGCCCACCGTTGCCCGCGGCGCCATTCTTCCCGGCACCATGCTGGGCGGGCACCAGCATGTTCTCCAGCACTGTCAGCCGCGGGAAGATCCGGGTCAGCTGGAACGTGCGGCCGACGCCGTAGCCGAAGACGCGCTGCGGCGACGCGCCGGTGATCTCCCGGTCCCCGAGGAACACCCGGCCGGAGTCGGGCCGCTCGTAGCCGGTCGCGATGTTGAACAGCGTGGTCTTGCCCGACCCGTTGGGTCCGATCAGGCCGGTGATCTCGCCGCTGCGCGCGGTCAGCGTGCATTCGGTCAGCGCGTGCACCCCGCCGAACGCCTTGCTGATGCCCTCGACCCGCAGCGTCGCGGTCACCGGCTGCTGCCTTCTGCCTGCGTGCTGACGTTCGCTGGCGCCGGGACGCTCTGGGTGCCCGACCGACGCCGCGTTAGCCAGGCCCGGCCAGCGGTCAGGTACTCCTCGCCGGTCGGCAGCACGCCGCGCGGCAGGAACAGGATGATGACGAGGAACAGCAGGCCGAACAGGATCTCCGAGCCGTAGCTGTTCGCCTCCTCCAGGGCGAACCACTGCTGAGCTGGCTCGAGTATCAGCGCGCCGAGCACCGGTCCGGCTATGGTGCCGAGTCCGCCGAAGAACGCCATCAGCACGACGGCAAGGTCGAACAGCGGGTCGAAGACGAACTGCGGCACGGCGTCGCCGATGAAGTACACCCACAGCCCGCCAGCCATTCCGGTAAAAAAAGCTGACAGCACGAGGGCAGTCAGCTTGACCGGCATGGTCCGCACCCCGAGCCCCGCCGCACGGTCCTCGTCATCGCGGATCGCCCGTAGCTGCAGCCCGAACCTGGACCGCCGGATCAGCCAGGATGCCGCCACGGCCAGCACGCCCATGACCAGAGCGGCGTAGTAGAAGGGGTTGTTGAACGTGCCCGGGGCCCAGTTCGGTATCGGCGGCAGCAGGCCACTCGAGCCGCCAGTCACCCCGAGGTTGGTCGCTGCCAGCTGAGCGATGAAGAAGAACGCGATCGTCATCACCACGAACGTGTGCCGCCGTACTCGCAGTGCGACGAGGCCGACAGGCACCGCGATGATCGCTGCAACTAGCCCGGCGAGCGGCAGCAGCCAGAACACGCCCGACCCTGCAAAGTTCCAGTCGCGCGCGGCGATCACCAGGAAGTAGCCGCCGGTGCCGTAGAACACCGCGTGGCCGAGCGACAGGTATCCCGAGTAGCCGGAGAAGAAGTTCCACGCCGACACGACAGTCACGAAGATCAGCGCGTCTATGCCGAAGGTGGTGACCGTGGCGTTGGTGAACACGAGCGGGAAAACGGCCAGCGCCGCAACGAAGACGACGACCGCGGCACCTTGCGACACGGCGCGAGTTCCCGTCTTCACTGCGCCCTCGCCGCGCTGCGGCCGAACAGGCCCTGCGGCCTGACCGTCAGCACGATGACCATGGCCAGGTAGAAGACGACGACAGACCAGTCTGGCTGCCAGATGTCAACAAACGCCTCGACGGTCGTCATGAAAACGGCCGCGGCCATCGCTCCGCCAATGCTGCCCATGCCGGCCAGGATGACGATGGCGAGCAGCCTGGAGATCAGGTCGTACCCGCTGTTGGGCGTGAAGCCGCCGCTGATCGCCCCGTAGACCATGCCACCGACGGCCGTGACACCGGTGCCGATGCCGAAGGTCAGCGCGGCGACCCGATTCGTGTCGATGCCCACGAGGCGGGCCGCCGTCTGGTTCTGCATCGTTGCCCGGACCGCCCGGCCGAACTTCGTCTGGTACAGGATCAGGTAGAGCGCGATCACCGTCGCGATGGCCAGTCCGAACCCGATCAGGTAGATGTCGGGCAAGTAGAAGTCGATCACATGCAGGCTGGCCGTGGTGTACCAGGCGTTGAGCGACACGTAGTTGGAGCCGAACTCCCGGTACAGGATGCCCTCGATGATCAGCGCGACGGCGAAGCAGGCGAGCAGCGTCATGGACGTGCGCTCCGCGCCGCGCAGCGGCCTGATGAACAGCCAGTAGATGACCACGCCGATGACGAACATGGCGGGCACCGTGATCAGCAGGCCGACCAGCAGGTCGATGTGCAGGTGGACCGACAGCACGTAGCTGAGATAGGCGCCGAGCACGACGAGGATGCCCTGCGCGACGTTGATGATGTCGAGCACGCCGAACACCAGCGTGAGGCCCGCCGCCATGAGCGCGTACACGCCGCCACCGAGAATCCCGGTTGCCAGCGCAAGCCCTATCTCGCTCGCCATCTCAGCTCCGTGCCGTCGTCCGGGTAACCGTCAGCTCGACCAGGCCGGCTTCGGGTAGAGGATCTTCACCGAGCCCGCCGCGTTGGCCGGCAGCACCTGCACGAACTTGCCGTTCTGCCACTGGAAGATGAACGCGATCGCCTTGACGTTCTCACCCAGGCTGTTGAACTGCACCGGCCCCTGCACGCTGGACAGCGTGACGCCGCTGTGCAGGTAGGCGACGATCTTCGCGCCGTCGGTGGTCTTGAGGTGGTCAACGGCCTCCGCGGTGATCTGGCCAACGGAGTACGCCTCGGCGACGTCAGAGTTGACGTCCGATGCGGTGCCACCGTACTCGGCCACATACTCGGCAACCATCTTCTTGCTCGCCGCGTTGTCGTAGCCGGGGTACCAGGCGTCCGGCACCATCATGCCGTTCGCGTTCGCGACGCCGACCGCTGAGGTGAACGCCGCGCCCTGGTCGGGGCCAGCCGCTGCGATGAAGGCCTTCGGCAGGAAGTGCTGCGCCTCGAACCCGTGCATGAACGAGGCCACCGTCGGCACGTCAGTGGAACCGAGCACGACAAGCTGCGGCTTGGCCGCCGCGACAAGGTCAGCGTTCGGCAGGTAATCGGGCGTCTCCTCCGGGAAGATCTTCGAGTAGACGGTCTTGATGCCGAGCGGCTGCAACTGGCTCTGCGCGAGCTCCACCTGCGGCGTGGCGAACGGGTCGTTAGCCATCGGGTAGGCAGCCGTCGTGGGCCGCTGGCTCGCAGGCAGCGACTTGATCCAGGCCGTGAACGGGTCGAGTTCGTTCGCCACCGGCAGGCTCACGTCGAACACGTTGGGCAGTTTCTCGTCGAAGACGATCGGCGCGCCTCCGGCGCCCTCGATGAAGGCGAAGCCGTAGCGGTGCGCGACTTCGGCGGTCGGCGCGGTGAGCAGCGAGGAGAACGGCCCGAACAAGAGATTGACGTGATCGACGGTGATCAGGTCGGTGTAGTTGGTGTCGGCGGTAGTCGGGTCGCTGTTGTCGTTCTTGATGATGAGCTTGACCTTGCGGCCGAGGATCCCGCCGGCCTTGTTGACGTCGCTTGCCCACAGCTTGTAGCCGCGGTCGTAGGCCTGGCCGTCGGCGGAGAAGTCGCCGGACAGCGACAGCGAAGTGCCGATAACAATAGGGGCGGAGCTTGACGGTGATGATGGTGATGACGAGCCACACGCGGCCACCAGCAAGGTGACCATGCCCGCTGCGGTGCCTAGGGCTATAAACCGGGCGCGATTTGGTGCCATCCCGGTACTCCTTCCAGTGGAAACAGCCCAATCAATGTGCGGTAACCGCCGGGATGGCCCGGCGGGGGTGGTGAGGCAACCGCCTCACCGCTCGTTAGGTGCCCCCGGCTGCCCGGTCGGCTCGAGCCCGTCGGACACCTGCGCGGCCTCGCTGACCAGCTCGAGGCCCGCGGCGCGGGCCTGCAGTTCGATCAGCGCGGCGAAATCCTGCTCTCCGTAGCCGTAGCCGACAAGGCTCTGTACCAGCTGATGCACCAGCGAGGCCACTGGCATCGGCACCTCGTGCTCACGTGCCGCGCCGATCCCAAGATCGAAATCCTTGCGCAGCAGCACCGAGGTGAATGTCGCGTGGTAGTCGAGGTTCACCAGTGCCGGCGTCTTGTACCTGCTGAAGGTTGAGCCGAGGACGCTGGAGTTGATGCACGCCAGGAATGCCTCGCGGCTCACTCCGCATTTCTGTGCGAGCACCGTGACCTCGGCCAGGGACTGCATCACGACCCCCAGGAAGAGGTTGTGGCACAGCTTCACGGTCCTGGCAATCTCGCCTTCGCCTACATAGCTGCCGCCAGCCCCGAGCCGGTCGAGGTACGGGCGGATCCGGTCAGCCGCCGAGCGCGGGCCGGACAGCGCAAACGTTAGCCGGCCCGCTGCAGCCACTCGCGGATTTCCCATCACCGGGGCGGCGACGAACTGCGTGCCGCGCACCGCGAGCTCGGCCCTCACCTCGGCGGAGGCCTCGGCCGAGACCGTCGACAGGTCGACCACTATCTCCGGCGCGTCTGGTCCGGCCATCAGGCCCGCCGGCCCGAGCACCGCATCCAGCAGATCCTCCGACGTGCCCACGACGACAAAGACGACCGGCGCTACCGCGAGTTCCGCGGCTGTGTCGACCACCTTGGCGCCGTCGGTTGTCAGGGGTTCGGCCTTGGCCTTCGTCCTGTTGTAGACGATCACATCGGTGCCTGCCGCCAGCAGCCGTCGGACGAGGACAAGGCCCATCCGCCCAGTCCCGAGCCAGCCAACCCGGCCTTCGGCCGTATCGCTCATGCCAAACCTTTCGCGTCAGGTCACGGGCTGAAGCAATCGTTTGCAAAAACGAGCGTGGCCCAGCGCCATCCGGTTGTCAATGACTCAAACGAGGCGTATTGCGGTCCGGTTCAGGACACCTGCGCGGTCGACCGCCTGGTGATCAGCTCGGGCGCGAGGAAGAGCGCCTTTACCGGGCCCTCGTCGCCGTTCAGTTGCTCTATCAGCAGCTGCGCCGCCTGCGTGCCGACCTCGTAATGCGGGAACGCCACGGTCGTCAATGGCGGCCTGAGCATGTCAATGAACGGCATGTTGTTGAAGCCGACCACGGAGATGTCACGCGGGCAGCTCAGGCCGGCGTCATCCAGCGCCTCGTAGCAGCCGACCGCGAGCATGTCGTTCCCGGCCGCGATGGCAGTGCAGCCGCCGGCTGACAAGATCTGCTGGGCGCACCGGTACCCTTCCCCGATCGAGAACGACGAGGCGAACGTGACCAGGTCCCCGCGAACCTCCTGGCCCGCGGCGTCCATGGCGGCCTGGAAACCGCGGTAGCGGGTGAGCCCTGTCGAGACGTCCTGCGGGCCGGCTATGTAGCCGATCCGCTCGTGTCCGAGCGCGACGAGGTGGCTAACCGCCATCCGCGCCCCGCGCTCGTTATCGACAGTCACCGACGGGAAGCTGTAGTCCTCGGCGATCCTGTTCATGAACACGACCGGTAGCCCGGCTTCGGCCGTGTGACCAAGTTGCGGATTGCGCAGGTGCGCCGTTGCGAGCACGAAGCCATCCACGTTCCGGGCCCGCATCTGCTCGATGATTCTCTGCTCGCGGGTGCTGTCACCG
Source organism: Streptosporangiaceae bacterium (assembly GCA_030040415.1). Taxonomy (GTDB): domain Bacteria; phylum Actinomycetota; class Actinomycetes; order Streptosporangiales; family Streptosporangiaceae; genus JAJYUU01. The sequence goes on from JASHTT010000244.1 coordinate 12,566, forward strand.
TCGGTGTTGCCGATCAGCGCGACGTACCCGGCCGCGTCAAGCCTGTCTTCCAGGCCGCGCACGATGGGCGGGAACAGCGGGTTGTTCAGGTCAGGAATCAGCACGCCGACGGTGTGCGTCCGCCTGGTGCGCAGGCTGCGTGCCACCGCGTTGGGCCGGTAGCCTAGCTCCGCCGCGGCGGTCAGCACCCTCCGGCTCGTTTCCTCGTTGACTAGCGGCCGGGTCTCCGGGTTAAGCGCACGGGAAGCAGTGGCCGGGTGGACTCCGGCTAGACGCGCTACGTCCTTCAGCGTGACTGCTTGGTCCGGCATCAGCGCTCCTACCCCGCGACCTCGCGGTGGTCTTGTGTTGCCGCATCGTATCGCTGGACTGCAGACCAGGTCATCTTCCGCGGCCGGCGCGGCCGCAAGCCACGCCGCGTAGTCGAGTCAACCGCTAACTCGCGCCAGGTCTTCCAGCCGCCCTGTAACCTGGACTTCTCCGAGGTGTTGACTCGAGTCCGTGACGGCCTAGAGTGAACCAACATATGCCACTGCCGGTCGGGAGGCTTCCGATGGCGTCAACGCTTGGGCAGCGTCTACGCGCGCTTCGGGTGGAGCGCGGCCTGAGCCAGGCTGAGCTGGCCGACGACCTCGTGTCGCCGAGCTACGTCTCGCTCATCGAGTCTGGCCGCCGGTCGCCCGAGCGCGACGTGCTGGAGGGCCTGGCCCGCAGGCTTGGCTGCTCCGCGTTCTACCTGCAGTCCGGGGTGACGCCGGAGGAGGTCACCGAGCAAAAGCTCCGCCTCCAGTTCGGTGAGATCGCGCTGGCCAACGGTGCCGTCGAGGAAGCCAGGGACAGGTTCAGCGAACTCGCGAGCGCGGGCAGCGCGGAGGTCAGGAACAGCGCGACCTGGGGCCTGGCCCGGGCACAGGAGGCCTGCGGAGACCTGCACGCCGCGCTGAACCACCTGGATGCGCTGCTGCAGGCCTCGCGGTCTGGCGAGCCTGGCGCGCCCGGACTGCTCAGGCTGCTCATGGGCCGCTGCCGGCTGTACCGGGATGCCGGAGACTTCGCGCGCAGCGTCGCCGTCGGCGAGGAAGCGCTGCGCGAGGTGCGCGAGCTCGGGCTCGAGGGCTCGGAAGAGGAAATCAGGCTCGCCGCCACGCTTGTCGGCAGTTACTGGGCTCGCGGTGACCTGTTCTCCGCTCAGCATCTGGCCGCCGAGGTGATCGAACGGGCAGAGCGCCTCGGCTCGCGCACCGCGCAGGGATCTGCATACTGGAACGCCTGCCTGATCGCGGAAGCGCGCGGCCAGCTGACGCTGGCGCTCGAGCTTGCCACCAAGACCCTTGCGCTGATCTCCGAAACCTCGTCCCCGCAAGGGCGCGGCCTGGCGGGGATGCGAGTCACATATGCGTGGTTGCTGCTGCGCTGCGACCCGCCGAGGCTCGACGAGGCCGACGCGCTGCTGGCGCGCGCGCACGAGGTACTGGCCGAGCTGTCGTTCGGTCCGACGCTGGCAAAGTGTGAGACGGAGATGGCGCGCAGCACGCTGCTCCGCGGCGACTTCGCGCAAGCCGTCAGGCTCGCAGAGCAGGCTGCCGCGCGGTGCGCGGGCAGCGATGTCGCAGAACGGGAGCATGCGCGCGTCCTCGGCGGACTGGCGACGATCATGAGCGGGCACCTCGAGGAAGGCCTCGACATGGCGTCGCAGGCTGCCAGCAGCCTCGAGCAGGCCGGGTCGCGTGTCGAGGCTGCCCAGGCGTGGCGGGACGTAGCGGAGGCGCTCATCCGATGCGATGAGCCTGCTGGCGCGATCGCAGCGTTGCGCCGGTCCGCCGACTGCGCAGGCGTTCGCTCCTCGTCCATCCGCGCGGCGGCGACGCGGGCTGCCGCGCAAACACAAGCCGCGCCGCTAACACAGGCAGGCGCGCAATCGCAGCCCGCCGGACAAACACCGGCACTCGACGAAGCACCACTCGCGGCGCACGCCTGACTGCGGCATATCGCCTTGCGACGCTAGACGGCGCTGCCAGGCTGGCGCGTACCCGAACCGACCCGGCAAGTCAGGTTCTCCAGCAGGAATCCGATGGACCTCGCCTGGAAGTCCGAGACGTTCTGCGGCCTGGTGTAGCGGTGTGCCTCGCCTTCATAGAGCACGAGTCCCGGCAGCTTTCCGGCCGCCTGCAGGGACTCGGCGAACATGACCGCGTGGCTGACCGGCACTACCGCGTCCTGGCGCCCGTGGAACAGCAGCAACGGGACAGTGAAGTCGGCGATCCTGCTCATCGGTGACGCCGCGGACAGGCGTGCGCGATCCTCGAACGGCTGACCGATGCGAGCCGCGTAGTCCGCGGCCTCCGCGCTGCCAAGCGACAGCAGGCTGCCGACGTACCGCACTAGGTCCGTTGGAGCCGACGCCGATACTGCGCACATGATGCCGACCTCGGTTTGCGTCGTCAGCATCAGCGCCGCGTAGCCGCCATAGCCGTGGCCCATCGCCGCGATCCGGCCCGGCTGAGCGACGGCCACGACGGCAGCAGACCTCAGCGCGTCGACGAGGTCATCCTGCATAGCCAGCGACCACTGCCGGTCGCCGGCTTCACGGAACTTGCGGCCGAATCCGCGCGACCCGCGGTAGTTCACCTGGATGCAGCACAGGCCCGCCGAGGCGAGGAACTGCGCCCACGGATCCATCTCCGCCTCATCCATCGACCACGGGCCTTCGTGTATGACCAGCACCGCAGGCCACGGCGGCTCCCCCTCCGGGCGAGTCAGGAAGCCCCTGACCGGCCAGCCGTCCCGTGCCACGTAGCAGAACGACTCGCGCCGGTGGATCCGGACACCATCCAGGCCCGTGTACCTGACCAGCGGCCTGCTCACATCCGCGGCCGTCCTGGCGGACAGGACGTAAGCTGGCCCGCCGACCGGGTAGTCGATCTCCGCCAGGAAGTGCGTCTTGTTCCGGCCCACGATCCTCGCCCAGCACCCGTCGGCGAGCCGGCGCAGCTGCTCAAGGTCGGCCGCTGCCTCGCTGGTCAGCGCCGTCTGCGGACTATCCGGGTCGGTCGTGCGGACCAGATCAGGGCCGCTGCCATCCGGCGCCATCAGCACTGACCTCACGTCGTAACGGTTGTCCGCACTGACGACCCTGGGAGCCCACGCAGGTGCCGACATCTCGACGAGAGCGACGGTGTCGCGGCCTGCCGAGCTCTTCACCACGAGCCTGCCGCCGTCGGAGCTGAAGGCGACAGGACGGGAACCGATCGCATCCTGCGCGGACATGGTCGCGACGGGAGACCACGACGGCTCAGGCAGGCGCGTGTGCCACCATGTCACGGTGTCGCCATCAGGGCACACCGCGATCGCCTGCGTATCGGTGGCCAGCCACCGGCTCGCGGGCGGGCCCGGACCTTGCCAGTGCCCGACGACGGCACCCGTGGGAGTCGTCGAAATGAGCTCGGAACCGTGGCCCGCCTGGTGCCAGACCGTCATCAGGATGCGCGGCCTTGCGGCGCCGCTTTGCCCCGCGTAACTGGCGTCGGTGACGTCCTCAGGGCTCAGCCGTGTCGTCGCCCCCGTGGCCAGGTCGAGCCAGCCGAGCCAGCGCTGACCCGCCGCGCCCCGGTCAAGTTCGAGTACCAGCCCGCTGCCGTCCAGACCCCAGTGAAAGTCTCGCAGTCGCCACGGTCCGACGTCGGTGGCGAGGCGCAAGGGTGCATTGCTGGAGCCAATCCACACGTTGTCAGCACCGCCGTGGCGGCGGACTGCGGCGAACCGATCACCGACAGGCGCCAGCTTCGGTCGGGCCCAGTCCGGTCGGGCGAGCACAGGGAACTCAGGAGTCAACGGGCACCACCGGACCGGCCCGCGGAGGGCTGGCCCGGGGAGGACAAAGCACAGGCCGAAATCCCCGGAACACCCGCGCGTTCGGGGCTGCGCTGACTCTCGTACACGCCGACACCCTGATCCTGTGGCCACGCTCGGGCCGACGGCGTGACCGGTCCAATGCCGTTTCCAGGACGTTACCGGCCACCAAGACTTGCAGTCAAGACGCACCTTGACAGCCCTCATAGCGGGAAGATGCCGTTTACAGTGCAAGTAAGAGCCGGTCTGACTGGCTCCCATGACAGCATCAGCGGCAGGTGCC
>JASHTT010000245.1 GCA_030040415.1 Streptosporangiaceae bacterium
CCAGCCATCCGTTGACGGTCTGGCCGACCAGCCGCAGGTCGGCAACGGGGATCGGAAGCCATGGCGCCGCCGCCGCAAGGCTGCCCGCGAGCCGCTTCGCCGCGGTATCGGCGGCTTTCGCCAGCGGCGTGCCGCCCGTGCTTAGTCCGCCCGTGCTTAGTCCGCCCGTGCTTGGTCCGCCCGTGCTTGGTCCGCCCGTGCCATCGAGCCGGCCGAGGGCGGCACCCAGGCTGGGGCGTGCAGGTATCAGCTCGCTGACAGCGAGCCAGGCGCCGAGGCCGCAGAGGACTCCCGCGAAGATCGCCCAGAAGCTCATCGGCGCCCACCAGTACTGTCACATCTGTGGAGCCCAATCTTGAAGACGCCAGCACCGCCGCTCCTGCTCAGTGGGCAGTCCGCATCGCCGACTACAACCCCGCCTGGCCCCTCCGTTTCGCGGAGCTGGGCGGTTCGCTGCGCGAGGCGCTCGGCGCCGTCGCGATCCGCATTGACCACATAGGCTCGACGTCGGTGCCCGGGCTCGCGGCCAAGCCGGTGATCGACATCCAGATCTCGGTCGCGCGCCTGGAGCCGGTCCAGCCGTTCTGCGCGCCGCTGCAGCGCCTCGGCTTCGTCTACCGCTCCGACAACCCCGAGCGCACGAAGCGCTACTTCCGTGAACCGCCCGGCCAGCCGCGGACGCACATCCACGTCCGCAGGGCCGGCAGCTTCTCCGAGCAGTTCGCCTTGCTGTTCCGCGACTTCCTCCGCGCCTGCAGCCAGGCCGCCACCGAGTACGAGACAGTGAAGCGCAGCCTCGCCGATCGCTACCGGCTCGACCGGAACGCATACACCGGCGCCAAGGGGCCGATCGTCTGGGAAATCATCCGGCAGGCAGACGACTGGGCGCAGCAGACAGGCTGGGAACCCGGGCCCAGTGACGCCTGATCCGACCGAGGGGCAGTCCTGCTCGAAGACCCGCGCCCGGCCGCCGGTCCTGGAACCCAGGGGTGCGATGATCCCCATCACTGCCGGTCCTTCTGCAGGAACCTGCCGGGGGCGGGCACCGAGCCGAGATGGTGCAGCCAGCACAGCCCGCCCGCGTACAGCACCACCACGAGCGCGAGAACTAGCTGCCCGGTGACGGTGCCGTACGGCGCGGAGTACGAGCGGTCAAGCACCGCGAACGCAGTGAACCCGGCCACGAACACTGCCAGCCACTTCACCGTGGTCCTGTGCTGTGCACGGTCAGCCTCGATCTCGCGCCGGGCCGCAACATCGCGCGCGAGCACGACGGCCAGCGCGTTCAGCACGTCTCGCACCGCTCCGCCCCGGCGGCCGGTCGCGATGATGAGAGCCGCGGCGATCTGGTCACCGGCCGGATCGTCGATGTCGGCCGCGAAGGCACGCAGCGCCGCCTCCGTGCCACTCCGCGCCGCCAACTTCCGGCTGAGACCGCTGACGGCAGGCTCAATTGCGGTCGGCGCTGATCGGGCGGAAGCCTCGATTGCGTCCTCGAGTCCTCGGCTGGCGGTCAGCATGTCGGATAGCCGACGAGTCCACTGCTCGAGTCCTTCCAGCACCGCTACCCGACGCCGGGTGGTGCTGGTAGACGTGATCGCAGGCAAGAACAGCACCGCTGCCACAGCCGCGATCATCGCGACCGGCCAGCCGGTGACAACGAGCACGACAATCCCGGCCAGCACGGCTACCACTGCTCTCCTCTGGGTGGTTCTGGATAGCCGTAGCCAGGAGGGTGGAGGCAAAGCCCGGGGCCGGATCCGGCCGGGCAGTTCGCGGGCCACCAAGACAAGCCCGGCGACAACCAGGCCCCCGGCCAAGCCCGCCACCGCCGTCATTTGGTTCGCCCAGCCGGCTGGGTCCGGTGCCGTTCCCGGGCATCGCCAAGCGTCCTCGCATCGAAGCCGGCAGCGCATAGGCGCGCCAGCATGTCGGGCGAGGGAGTATGCACGGGAACGGCCCGACCGGTCTGCTGATCTGGCAGGAACAGGCGGTTGACGGCGGGCCGATCGGTATCCCCGGGAGGCATCACCTCGAGGATCTCCGAAACGTACCGGACTGTGCGGGAGCCGTCATAGCCGCGCCGCACGTGCACGATCAGGTCGACAGCCATGCCGACCAGGACGTGAATGGCCCGCTCGGCAAGCGCAAGGCCGCCGCGCAAGCCGAGGATCAGGATCCGGTCGAACGCCTCGGCCGGGGAGTTCGCGTGCAGCGTGCACATCGAGCCTTCCTGGCCTGAGTTCATCGCCTCCAGCATCGGCATGATCTCGTCCCGCCGGACCTCGCCGACAAGGATCCGCCGGGGATTGTGGCGCAGCGCGTGCGCGATCAGGTCGTGCACGGTGATTGCACCAGCGCCTTCGGAGTTCGGCTCCCTGGCCTCGAACGCGATCACGTCCGGGTGCTCGCCCGTCTTGTGCAGGTACAGCTCGTACTCTGTCTCCAGCGTGGCGATCCGCTCTCCGGGCGGGATCTCACCGGCCATTGCCCGCAGCAGCGTCGTCTTGCCCGCGTTGACGCCGCCGGTGATGATCACGTTGCAGCGGCCGCGCACCGCAGCAGACAGGAACGCCGCCAGCAGCTCATCGATGGTGCCCAGTTCGACCAGCCTCGCCAGCGTCACGCCGAGCTGACCGTGGCGGCGCAGTGACAGGCAGGGCCACGGGGTCACCGACATCGAGGCCGTCATCCGCGCGCCGCCGGCGAGCGCGACGCTGACGAGCGGCGAGGCTGCCGAAAAGTCGCGCGCCGTCTGCCCGCCGCGAGTGGCCCAGGTGCGGATCATAGAGATCAGCGCGTCGTCGCTGGCCGCCACCGGTGGGCCTGCGACCCGCTCTCCGGTCGCATACGTGATCCACACCCGGTCGCACCCGTTAACGTCGACGTTCTCCACCTGCGGATCGTTCACATACGCGGTAAGCGGGCCGAGCCCGTACCGCTGGTCATGCACCGCGGTGGCAAGTTGGTCCAGTTCGCCGCCCGCAGAAGCGGGCAGACGGCCCGCCCTGACCTGACCTTCCAGCCAGCTCCGCGCAGCGTCCATGATGACCGGAACGACTTCTGCCACGGGCGCGCCGTCCGCCAGCCGGTTGGCCAGCATCTCGGTGATCTCGGCGACCCCACCGATCAACCGCGGATCGCTCAGACCTGTCCGTG
>JASHTT010000246.1 GCA_030040415.1 Streptosporangiaceae bacterium
TCGTCGGTGATGGCGATCGGCAACGTCTCCCCTTCCCGGGCCGGCCCCGCGGGGGTCCGGGGGTCGCCCCCGGCTAGCACCAAATTAGAACACGTTGCACCTGATAGGAGCCAGCGCTCCTTGGCCGGCCCGGGCGCGCTGGCGTTGCTAGGCTGGCCACGGGTGACTGCTCGCCAGACGCCATGTGCTGCGGAAACGTGCGGTGCCGTGGCAGGTCGGGGCGAGTGTCCTCGACGTAACGATGAGAGGATCGCATGGCACAGCCGAGAACGCGTACTACCGGCGCTCCCGACCCGGGCACGCCCGCTGGCGCGGAACCAGACCTCGGCTCGGCCGCGCAGCGGGACCGCCGGAAGCGGATCCTGGACGCGACACTCGCACTGGCGGCGAAGGGCGGCTACGAGGCGGTCCAGATGCGGGCCGTCGCCGAGCGTGCCGACGTGGCTCTCGGCACGCTCTACCGCTACTTCCCATCCAAGATCCACTTGCTGGTTTCCGGGCTGGCCAGGGAGTTCGAGCGGGCGCGGGACAGGCTGGAGCGGTCGCCGGTGCCCGGCGACACGCCGTACGAGCGCGTGTTGTTCGTACTCGGCCGCCTGACCAGGTCCATGCAGCGCGATCCGCTCCTGACCGAGGCTATGACCAGGGCGTTCATGTTCGCAGACCCGAGCGCCGCCGACGAGGTGAACACAGTCGCCAAGACGATGGAGGACATGTTCACCAGGGCCATGCACGACGGCGAGCCGTCCGCCGATGAGCGCGCGATCGCACGAGTGATAGGCGACGTGTGGCTTTCCAACCTCGTCGCCTGGGTGACGAGGCGGGCATCCGCCAACGACGTGTCCAACCACCTCGAACTGGCCGCGCGACTGCTGCTGCGCTGAGCCCTGGGAACTGAGCCCCGGGAGCTGAGTCCCGGGAGCTGAGCCCTGGGAGCTCGGAGCTGGGCGGTGGGCGCTGAGGAATGGGAGCTGCGGGCCGCGGCGCCGGTTTCAAAGGGCGCCTTTGTCACAACCGCGCCCCTCTAATCAGGGCTAACGGGTCGGCCTTGTGGGGTGCAGACTCGGTTGTGGTAGCCGCCGGCGGGTGAGCACTGTGCCCCTTCGGGCCGATGGAGCTCTGCCCTAAGATCGTGCCCCCGCCGGTGGCCGGGAGAGCGGATCGCTGCTGGGATGTCGTGCCCGCCGTGGTGCGTGAGCACTGTTTGATTAGGTCGCCGAGGTTCTCCCGGGCGCTACCGCTGGCCGTTTCGGGCGGTTGCGGGAGGTGGTGTGTGGCGTGGCGGTGCTGCTGGTGGGTGATGACTGGGCTAGTGATCATCATGATGTCGAGCTGATGGACACTGCGGGCCGGGTGCTGGCCAGGGCCCGGCTGCCCGAGGGCGCCGACGGGATGGCGCGGCTGCATGAGCTGGTCGGCGAGCAGCTAGGCCAGGACACCGGCGCTGATGAGGCGGAGGTGCGGGTCGGGATTGAGACCGGGCAGGGATTGTGGGTGGCCGCGCTGGTCGCGGCCGGGTACGCGGTCTACGCGGTGAACCCGGCGCAGGCGGCGGCCTACCGGCAGCGGCACCGGGTGTCGGGGGCCAAGAGCGACAGCACCGACGCGCACCTGCTGGCTGACATCGTCCGCACCGATGCGCATCAGCTGCGGCTGGTCGCGGCAGGCAGCCCCGAGGCGGCCGCGATGAAGGTGGTGGCCCGGCTGCACAAGACGCTGATCTGGGAACGTGCCCGGCAGGTGGCCCGGCTGGCCGCCGAGCTGGCCGGGTTCTTCCCCGGCGCGCTGGCTGCCTACGGGCCGCTGGGGCTGGACAGCGGCGACGTGCTGGAACTGCTGGCCAAGGCCCCCGGTCCGGCATCGGCGCGGAAGCTGACCACCGCGCAGCTCGATGCCGCGCTGCGGCGCGGTCACCGGCATCACCGGGCAGAGAAGACCGCGGCGATCCGTGCCGCGCTGCGCGCCCCGCAGCTGACCGCCCCGCCGCCGGTGGAGCGGGCGGGCGCGGCCGCGGTCCGTGCCCTGACCGCTGTGATCAAGACCCTCAACGAGCAGATCACCGTGCTGGACGGGCAGGTGAGGGAGCTTTTTGGGATGCACCCGGACGCTGACATCATCGCTTCCCAGCCCGGACTGGGACCGATCCTGGGCGCCCGGGTGCTCGCCGAGTTCGGCGACGACCCGGACTGCTACGCCTCAGCCAAGGCACGCAAGAACTACGCCGGCACCAGCCCGATCACCCGCCGGTCGGGCAAGAGCCGGTACGTGATGGCCCGGTACGTGCACAACGACCGGCTCCGAGACGCGCTGCGGCTGCAGGCCTTCGCCGCCCTCGGCCAATCACCAGGCGCCCGCGCCTACTACGAGCAGCTGCGCGCCCGCGGCACCGGCCACGAGGCCGCGCTCCGCCAGCTCGCCAGCCGCCTGGTCGGCATCCTGCACGGCTGCCTCAAACACCACACCCGCTACGACGAGGCGATCGCGTGGCCGCAATACCAACACCACGCCGCCGCTTGACAGCCAAACCTGCTGGGATGTCTT
>JASHTT010000247.1 GCA_030040415.1 Streptosporangiaceae bacterium
ACCGCGACCTGCACGGTCGGTGCGACTCTTTCGATCGTGGGGGAGAAGTGGACGTTCCTCGTGCTGCGCGAGGCGTTCAACGGCGTCCGCAGGTTCGATGACATGCAACGGCGCACCGGTGCACCGCGGCAGGTGCTGAGCAGCAGGCTCGCCCGGCTGGTCGCCGAGGGCGTGCTGCGTAAGACGCCCTACCGCGAGCCCGGGCAGCGGCCCCGGAGCGAGTACCGGCTGACCGAGAAGGGGATGGACCTCTACCCAGTGATCATTTCGCTGCTGGCATGGGGCGACAAGTACGCCGCGCCACCCGGTGGACCGCCCGTACTGCTCACCCACCGAGATTGCGGGGCGGCCGCCGGCTTGCAGCTCGCCTGTGCGGACGGCCACGTGCTGACGTCCGCCCGGGACGTCACGCCGCTGCCTGGCCCGGGGGCCCGCCGGGTGGCGTGAGCGCGAGGGCGATCTGTGCCGCAGTGGTCGGCGGCGCGGTGGTATGGCGTGCACGATCATTCTTTGCGGCGTCTCGCCGCTGGTCCCGCTAGTGTCTGACCCGGAGGCGTCAGGGTGCCTGGTGGCCCCCCTGGTCTTCAAAATCAGTGGACGGCGCTCCGCGTCGTCGGCGGGTTCGATTCCCGTCCGCCTCCGCCACCGTCTTTGCGCTCACGAGGCCTGTTCGCGGCCCGCGAGCTGCCGATACCGGCCAGGCGGACCTAGATCTCCCGGCTGCGCAGCCGCACCGTCGCCACGGCCAGGATGGCGACGGTCGCCACGGCGCTGACCGCAAGCGCAGGGCCGAAGTGCGGCAGCTGGTCGGTGCCATTCACCAGGCTGACCGGCGCGTCGGCCAGCGCGCTCGGCAGCCATCGGCCGACGTCACGCGGCGCGCCGGCGATCGGCAGCGCGACCAGGATCGCCAGCGCCACGCCGATGGTGCCGATCACGCTGCGGACCATCGCGGCCGCCAGCGCGGTCACCGCCACGGCGAACACGAGGTAGACCGCGCCGCAGAGCATCCCGCCGAGCATGCCGCTGGCCGGCAGCGACCCGATGAGCACCGCGGTCTCATACCACGCGCCGAGCGTGCCAAGCAGGTAGGCGACCACCGCCGCGGCGGCGCTCAGGGCGAAGCGCGGCAGCACGAGCTCGCGCACGCTGCCAGCTCTAGTACGGAGGAACGTGGCAAGGCCGGGGCGGCTGTCGAAACACAGGGCCGCGGCTGCCACGACGACCACGAGGACCAGCCCAAGGAAGGTCGCGTCCGAGACGTAGCTGCTCAGCCCGTCGGCCGGCGTGGCCGGCGGCAGCTGGATCCGCGCGCCGTGGCTCAAGTGGCGGACCAGGTCCTGCTGGTACCTGGTCACGAACGGCTCGACCAGGCCGAAGAAGCCGAACACCGCGCAGAGCGCGATGGCACGCGGCGTGCGCACCAGGCGCAGCCACTCCAGCCGCCACAGGCTCATCCGGCCACTCCGGTGAGCGCCAGGAAGGCCGACTCCAGGTCGGCGCTGGCCGGCTCCATCGCGGCCAGCCGGGCGCCGCAGCTCGCGACCAGCGCGGGGATGCCACGCTCGCCCGCCTCCAGGCTGGCGGCCTCGATCCTGATCACTCCGCCGGCAGCGGGCTCGGCGGCCGTAACCCACGACTGCCGGGCAGCGCTCGCGGCGAAGCCGGCCGCGTCACCGGCGATCCGGACCAGCCAGCACGGCGTCAGGTAGGTATCGATGAGGTCCTGCGTGCTGCCCTGGTAGAGCAACCGCCCTTCGCGCAGGATGCCGACCTGGTCCGCGACGCGCTGGACGTCGGCCAGGATGTGGCTGGAGAAGATGACGGTCCTGCTGCCGCGCATTCCCGCGACCGTGCCGAGCAGTTCTGCCCGCCCGGCGGGATCCAGCGCGGCCGCTGGTTCGTCGAGTATCAGCAACTCGGGGTCAGCCACCAGCGCGCAGGCAAGTCCGAGCCGCGCCGTCATGCCGCGCGAGAACCCGCCGACTTGGCGATCCGCCGCGTCGGCCAGCCCCGCCGAGGCGAGGGCGTCGCCGCAGGCGGTGCCGCCGCGCTTCCGGCCGCCCGCCAGGGATAGCGCCAGCCCGACGACCTCGGTGGCGGTGAGCCAGCCGTCGAACTCGCTCACGTCCGGGCAGTAGGCGAGCCGGTGCCGGCCGACGCTGATGCTGATCGTTCCGCTGTCCGGCCGTCGCAGACCTGTCAGCAGCGACAGCAGCGTGGTCTTACCCGCGCCGTTGGGTCCCACCAGGCCGTAGATCACCCCGCCGGGCACCGCCAGGTCTACGCCGAACACGCCGGTGCCGCCGTAATCCCGGGTGAGGCCGCTGGTCGTGACGAGCGGCCCGGTCATCGCACGACCGGGCGGCGCCTGTCCCTGTCCCGGCCGACGAAGAGGTAGAACAGCCCGCCCCATGGGGCGCTGACCAGCACGATCACCAGGACCCAGCCCCACTTCGGCAGGTGCCTGGCCGACTGTGCCCTGGCCAGGTCGACGAGGCAGTAGACGTCGAACGCGATAGCCAGGGCAATTATCGGCAGCAGGGCCATGAGCACCTGGGTCGGCGGGCCGGCGTGGGCCGCGGCCACGACGGACAGCGCACGTTCGGTCGTCATGAGTCATCCTTCCGGGCGGGTTGCTGGGTGGGTCCGGGCGTGTCGTCGCCGGGCAGGAGCATCGAGGCGAGAAGGCGCCGCTGCCGTCCCTTTCCCGGCGTGTTGCGCCGCCGGGGCTCGAGCACGCGGTAGAGGTCGGTGACCAGGTCGAGGTACTCGGCGTCGTCGAGCCACAGGCCCTCGATCCCGAAACTGACCCGATCGCGCAGCAGGTCGACGTCGCCGCGTTGCAGGTAGCGGTCGATGTCGCCGAGCAGCGCGGCGATGTAGGCGGTGAACATCTGGCGCAGGTCGTCCACGCTCATCTTGTCGAGGTCGTCGGGGCTGACGCGGGCAACGGCCAGCCGGAGCACGTATGTGCGCTCGACCGCGCCGCGCACCCGGCGCTCGGCCACGACCTGCAGCACGCCGCCGTCCACCAGCCTGGCCACGTGCCGGTACAGGCTGGCGGGCGGCACGTCCGCAAGCTCGGCGCTGAGCTGCGAGGTGGTGAGTGCCCGGTCGCCGAGGAATGCCTGCACGATGCGCAGCCGCACCGGGTGCAGCAGCAGGTCGGCCGAGCTAGTCACGTCATGGATCGTACTCGATTGATATCAGTAATGACAACGTTACTGAGACCGAAATCAATCGCGCGCTACCGCGACGGCGTGCCCGCTAACTCGAGCCGCTCGCGAACGCCGAGTCGAAGGACGCCTGCGGCGGCTCGATGTCGAACTGGCGCAGATACTTGACCGCCTCGGCGGCGCCCTGCAGCCGGTCCATCCCGGCGTCCTCCCACTCGACCGAGATCGGCCCGTCGTAGCCGATCGAGTTCAGCATCCGGAACACGTCCTCCCAGCGGATGTCGCCGCGGCCCGCGGAGACGAAGTCCCAGCCCCGCCGGTGGTCGCCCCAGGGCAGGTGCGAACCGAGGCGCCCATTCCTGCCGTCCAGCCGCTTGCGCGCTTCCTTGCAGTCCACGTGGTAAATGCGGTCGGTGTAGGCAGCGAGGAACGCCACCGGGTCGAGGTCCTGCCAGACGAAGTGACTCGGGTCGAAGTTGAGCCCGAACGCTGGCCTGTGCCCCACCGCGTCCAGCGCACGCGCAGTCGTCCAGAAGTCGTAGGCGATCTCGCTCGGGTGCACCTCGTGCGCGAACCGGACGCCCTCGGCGTCGAAGGTGTCCAGGATCGGGTTCCACCTGTCCGCGAAGTCCGCGTAGCCGGCTGCGATCATCGAGTCGGGCACCGGCGGGAACATCGCGACCGTATGCCAGATCGACGAGCCGGTGAAGCCGACCACCGTCGATACGCCGAACGCGGCGGCAGCCCTGGCCGTGTCGGCCATCTCGGCGGCCGCGCGGCGGCGCACGCCCTCTGGCTCCCCGTCGCCCCAGATGCGGGCCGGCAGGATGCCGCGATGCCGCTCGTCGATGGGGTGATCGCAGACGGCCTGGCCGACGAGGTGGTTGGAGATTGCCCAGCAGCGCAGCCCGTATTTGGCCAGCAGCGCGTGCCGTCCGGCCAGGTAGTCGGGCTCGGCGAGGGCACGGTCGACCTCGAAGTGGTCGCCCCAGCAGGCCAGTTCGAGGCCGTCGTAACCCCACTCGCTGGCCAGCGAGCAGACCTCGTCCAGCGGCAGGTCGGCCCACTGGCCGGTAAACAGGGTGAAGGGTCGGGACATGGCTGCTCCTCCGGTGTCGTCAGCCGCCGGGCGGCGGGACGGGGGTCCACGCACTGTCGCTGGCTGCGCTGCGCTGCACGGCGTCCAGCACGCGCTGCACCTGCAGTCCGTCGGCGAAGGACGGCTCCGGGTCCGTGCCCGCGGCGATGGCCCGCACAAAGTCAGCGACTTCATGGCTAAACGTGACGTCCCAGCCAAGCACGTGCCCGGGCGGCCACCAGCCGGACAGGTACGGGTGGCCGGGTTCGGTCACCAGGATGCGCCGGAACCCGGCCGTCAGCTGGTCGGCGGTGTGATCGTGAAACTCCAGCTCGTTGAGCCTCTCCAGGTCGAAGGCGAGGCTGCCGTGCGCACCGTTCAGTTCGATCCGCAGCGAGTTCTTGCGCCCGGCGGCGAAGCGGGTCGCCTCGAACGTGCCCAGCGTCTTGCCGGCGCCGATGCGCGCGGTGAACACGGCCGCGTCATCGACGGTTACCCGGCCGCGCGGCTCGTGGCCGACCCAGCCTTGCACCGGGCGCTCCGTAACGAAGGTCGTCGTGCTGCCCGAGACGGCGGTGACGGGCTCGCCGGTCAGGTACTGCGCCAGGTCGATGATGTGCGCGCCCAGGTCGCCCAGTGCGCCGGAACCCGCGTGGCTGGCAAGGAGCCGCCATGTCAAGGGGAACGACGGGTCCGTGAGCCAGTCCTGCAGGTAGCCAGCGCGGACGTGGCGGATCTCGCCGAGCCTTCCGTCGCGGACTAGCTGGCGCGCCAGTGCGATGGCGGGCAGCCGGCGGTAGTTGAAGCCGACCATGGACCGGATGCCGCGCTGCGCAGCCTGGTCGGCTGCTGCCGCCATCGCCTCGGCCTCGGGCACGGAGTTGGCCAGCGGCTTTTCGCACAGGACGTGCTTGCCAGCGGCCAGCGCGGCGATGGCGATCTCGGCATGCGAGTCGCCGGGCGTGCAGACGTCGACGAGGTCGATGTCGTCGCGGGCGACCAGCGCGCGCCAGTCTGTTTCGACGCCGGCCCAGCCCTGGCGAGCTGCCGCCGCAGCGACCGCGGCCGCGTCGCGACCACACAGAGCCACCATGGCCGGCTGCAGCGGCAGGTCGAACACGTGGCCGGCAGTCCGCCACGCGTGCGCGTGCGCGGCGCCCATGAACGCATAGCCGACGGCGCCGACGCGAAGCGACGGCGGCTGCTGCCTGGGTAGGGTCATCGCCGCTCCCTCGTCACGTGACCACTGTTGTTAACCAACCACGGGTGTCAACCAACCACGGGCACGTGCGGATCCCAGCTCTCCGGCAGCGGCTCAGGTCTGGCGAACGTGCTGCGCACCGGCTGGAAGGCGGCAGCGGCCGCCGAGGCCTCGATGGACTCCATCATGTCAAGCACGTGCAGCGCGAGTTCACCGCTCGCGCGGTGCGGTGCGCCGGTGCGCAGCCCGCGGGCCAAGTCGAGCACGCCGAGGCCGCGCCCGTCGGTGCGTCCGACGGCCGGCACCGCACGCGAGCCGTCGGGTCCGGTCAGCTGCACGTCGCCGTCGAACCGGTTCGGGTCCGGCATGGCCAGCGTGGCCGCAGCGCCGGTGATCTCCACGAACCCCTGCCTGCGCAGCTCCGAGTCGAAGGTCAGCAGGATCGTCGCGGTCTGGCCGGTCGCGTAGCCGATCAGCGCGGACACGTAGGTGTCCACCTCGACGGCGAACTCGCTGCCCGCGCGCGGGCCGCTGCCGATAACTCGGCTCTGCCGGGCGCGGCGCCCAATCGCCGCCACGTGCGTGGCCGGGCCGAATACCGTGGCCAGCGCCGTCAGGTAGTACGGGCCCAGGTCGAACAGCGGCCCGGCGCCGCGCTGGAACAGGAACTCGGGAGAAGGATGCCAGCTCTCCGGCCCGGGCCCCTGCAGTAGCGCCAGCCCGGCCTGCGGCGCTCCGATCACGCCGTCGTCGATCAGCCGTCGCGCTGTCTGCAGGCCGGCACCCAGCACCGTGTCCGGGGCGCAGCCGACGCGCACGCCAGCGGCCGCCGCGGCGGTCAGCAGGTCCCGTGCGGAGGCGGTGTCCAGGGCCAGCGGCTTCTCCACCCAGACGCTCTTGCCTGCCGCCACTGCCGCGGCGCTGACCTCAGTGTGCGCGGCAGGCACCGTCAGGTTCACCACGATCTCGATGTCCGGATCGGCCAGCGCTGCGCTAGCGGGACCCGCGGCGGGCACACCAAACGCTGCCGCCTGCTCCTTCGCCCGCTCGACGTCGATGTCCGCGCAGTACAGGACCGCCAGGTCGGGGAAGGTCGTGAGGTTGGCCAGGTACGCCGAGCTGATCGTGCCGCAGCCGACGACCGCGACGCCGACCGGCCCGCGAGCCGTCATGCCCTGCCGCCGACCGGCCGCACCGGCTCGGCCAGGCCGCGGGCGGCCAGCCAGTCGAGGCTGTCTTGCACGGCGGTCAGCATGTCGGTCGCGCAGCGGTCAAGCTCCACCACGTGCCACTCGGCTGCCGGGGCCGCCGCCAGGATGTCCGCTACCGGCATCCGGCCAGCACCCACCGCGGTCATCGGCTCCTGCTTGCTGATCGGCCCGTCCTTGACGTGCAGGTAGCGGACACGGTCGCCGAGCCGGCCGAGCAGCGCTGGCACATCCTGGCCGCCGACAGCTGCCCAGTACGTATCGACCTCCAGCAGCACCTCGTCGTCGAGTGCCCCGGCCAGCACCTCGAGCGCAGGCCGGCCGGTCACGGTCTGCGACAGCTCGAAGTCGTGGTTGTGGTAGCCGAACCGGAAGCCCTCGTCCGCGACGCGCGCAGCCGTCTCGTTCAGCTCCTTCGCCACGGCCGCGACTCCCGCGGCGTCGGCGAAGGAGGCGGGCGGCAGGTAAGGGACGATGATCGTGTCGGTGCCGAGTGTCCGGGCGGCCGCGACGATCTCCGCGGCCTGCTCGCCGGTCGGGTTCGCGTGGACGGCGCACACCGACAGGCCGGCGGCGTCCAGGTCGGCGCGCAAGCCCGCCGGATCGGCCAGCACGTTGAAGGCCTCAACGGCGCCGTATCCCGCTGCGGCGATGCGCCGCAGCACCCCGCCGCGGTCGGCGGGAAGCAGCTCGCGGACTGAGTACAGCTGCACGGCTGGGGGATTTCTCGTCGGCACCTGGCAGGCCTCCTGACTTGCGGGCGATCTTTTCGAAAAAGTATCGAAGAATTAGAGCAAAAGGCAAGGCCAGGCAGACACGAATCAGCCGGTCAACGGGACAGCCCGAAGTTGGGTGGTAACGTTTCAGGCGTTCGGGTTGCCGGGCAGCTGCGGTGACCAGGCCCATTTCGAAAGGAGTCACCGTGGCGACCCCGCACAGCGCTACCCTGGCCTCGATCGCAAGCGAGGCCGGGGTGTCCGTCTCGTCGGTGTCCAAGGTGCTCAATGGCCGGACCGACGTCGCCGCCGCCACCCGGGCGCGCGTCGCCCGCCTGCTGCGCGATCACGGCTATCAGGTCGCTTCGCAGATCGGCTTCGGTGTGGTCGACCTGCTGATCGGCAGCCTGCACAACCCGTGGGCCGAGGAACTGATTCGCGGTGCCGTCGAGGCGGCCGAAGAAGCCGACGTCAGCGTCATCGTCACGACGGTGACGTCGCCCGCTGACTTCGGCCGGTGGATCGACAGGGCGACCCGCCGCGGGACCGGCGGTGTCCTTTGCGTGCTGCACTTGCCCGGGTCGCAGGAGCTGCGGCGGCTGGCCGCAGCGCGCATCCCGCTGGTGCTGATCGACCCGCCGGAGGAGCCTGGATCTGGCGTCCGGTCGGTGGGCACCACCAACTGGCTCGGCGGCCTGCTGGCCACCCGGCACCTTATCGACCTGGGACACCAGCGCATCGCTGTGATCGGGCAGGACAGGCTGTGGTCCGGTCTCGCGCGGCTGGCTGGATACCGCGCGGCGATGCTCGATGCTGGGCTCGGCGTGGACGATCGGCTGGTGCGGCATGCTCAGTTCAGGGCTGCTGGTGGCCGCGACCAGGCCAGGCAGCTGCTGGCGTTGCCGCAGCCCCCGACGGCGATCGTGTGCGGGAACGACGCGCAGGCATTCGGCGTGCTGCAAGCGCTGGCCGAGCAGGGCATGCGCGCGCCGGACGACCTGAGCGTTGTCGGCTTCGACGACCTTCCGGTGGCGGCCTGGGCGACGCCTGCCCTGACGACGATCCGCCAGCCGCTGGCGGCCATGTCCGCCGCGGCGTTCCGAATGCTCCGCGCGAATCCGGCGGGCATGCTCGAGCCGCACCACATCGAGCTGGCAACCACGCTGGTAGTACGCGACAGCACTGCGCCGCCGCGAAGCTGACGGGCTACCGCCCGGCGGAGACCGGCGGATAGCCAGGGGACTCGGGGTACTGCGTGGTCGTGTCCGGGTACTGCCCGGCCGCGGGAAACTGGCCAGCCACCGTCGGGAAGCTCGTCTGCGCGTCGTAGAAGCCCGGATCGGGCGCCGCCGCGACGTCTCTGGCCGCCAGCATCGAGAACCGGCCGATTGCCACCGCGGCGAAGAGCAGGACGACGAGCCCGAGCCCGCCGAAGAACGCTACCGACTCCAGATAGGTCCACAGCGACGCTGATACGTTGCCGGTCGGCGGGAGCGGCGCCCCGATGCTGATCGACGTCTTCTTGAGCACCGTCGTGACGAACCCGTCGCCGAGCCCGAACCAGGCGCCAGCCAGCGCCCCGATGACCCCGCCAGTGATGCCTATCGCGCGGTTACGGGTCAGGACGACAAGTGCGCCGCCAATGAAGGCGGCTGCCCCGGGCACGACCGAGTAATAAAGCCTGCCGTGGGTGTATTCCCAAGCTTTATCGGGCGTGAAGCCAAAGTGCAGGTACGGCCCGACGAACGGGGCGAGTCCGCCCCACAGCCCGAGCACGATCAGCATCATGCCGCACACTCCGCCACGACTACGCGGAATTCTGGCCTGATCATCCATCGCCGCATACTCCCTACGAATCGGATGTTTAAAGACTTTCACATGGACTGCGATCGACGGCGGGTTCCTTCGGCAAAGTGCTGGTAAATCGGCCAAGAAGAGGGCTTCAGCTCATGCCTACCGGCACTGTCGTGCAGGTATGGTCGCGCTCGTGGACGTGCGCAGGCTGACCCCCCGCACCGACGTCTTGCTCGCTGACCCGCGGCTGGCCGAGGCGGAGCAGCGGCTCGGCCGGACGATCGTGCTAGCCGCCGTGCACCGTGCGCAGGACGCGGTTCGGTCCGGCGAGATCGACCCGGCGTCGGCAGCCGACGCCGCGGTGGCCGGGTTGCCGCGGCGGGCGGCGACGCTGACCCCGGTGATCAACGCCACCGGCGTGGTGCTGCACACCAACCTCGGCCGCGCACCACTGTCGGCCGCCGCGCGCGACGCGATCCTGGCCGCAGCGGGCTGCACCGACGTGGAGTTCGACTTGGCCAGCGGGCACCGGGGGAAGCGTGGCCGCGGCATGCTGGCAGCCCTGGCCGCCGCCGTGCCAGCAGCCGAGGCCGTGCACGTGGTCAACAACAACGCAGCGGCCCTGGTCCTGGCGGCGACGGCGCTCGCCGCCGGCAGGGAGATCGTGGTGAGCCGCGGCGAGCTCATCGAGATCGGTGACGGGTTCCGGCTTCCCGACCTGATCGAGTCCACCGGCGCGAAGATCCGCGAAGTGGGCACCACTAACCGGACAACCGCCGCTGACTACGCGGCCGCGATAGGCCAGCAGACGGCCTTCGTGCTCAAGGTGCATCCCTCCAACTACCGGATCGAGGGATTCACGGCCAGCGCGTCCGTTGCCGACCTCGCTGCGCTGAGCGTCCCGGTCGTCGGGGACATAGGGTCCGGCCTGCTGGCGCCGCACCCGCTGCTGCCAGATGAGCCCGACGCGACCACGTGGCTGAGCGCCGGCGCAGCGCTGGTGACCGCGAGCGGCGACAAACTGCTCGGCGGTCCGCAGGCCGGCCTGCTGATCGGCCGCAGCGACCTGATCTCGCGGCTCGCCAGGCATCCGCTGGCCAGAGCGCTCCGGGTGGACAAGCTGACGGCCGCCGCCCTGGAGGCCACGCTGACGGGGCCGCCGACGCCGGTCGAGCAGGCGCTGGCCGCCGACCCGGCCGAGCTGAGCCAGCGTGCCCTGCGCATCGCTGCGGAACTGGCAGACGCCGGCGTTGACGCCCGGGCGGAGGCGACGCAGGCCGCTGTCGGCGGCGGCGGGGCGCCCGGCGTGCCGCTCGGCAGCGCCGCTGTCAGCCTGCCCGCAGAACTGGCGCCCGAGCTGCGGGCTGGCGAGCGGGTACGCCGGGGTGGCATGCCCGCGGTCGTCGGGCGGATCGAGGCCGGCCGGCTGCTGCTCGACCTGAGGGCCACGGCACCGGCTGACGATGAGCTACTGACCGCCGCGGCGCTGGCCGCGGCGGGCTGCGCGGCAGTGAACGCGGGGTGAGGGCCATGCACGTCGTCGCGACAGCCGGCCACGTGGACCACGGCAAGTCGGCGCTGATCCACGCGCTCACGGGCATGGAGCCGGACAGGTGGGCAGAAGAGATCCGCCGCGGGATGACGATCGACCTCGGTTTCGCCTGGATGAGGCTGCCGTCGGGTGACCCGATGGCCTTCGTGGACGTGCCCGGCCACGAGCGGTTCGTGCCCAACATGCTGGCCGGGGCCGGTCCGGTGGCCGCCGTGCTGTTCATCGTCGCCGCCGACGAGGGCTGGAAGCCGCAGTCGGCCGAGCACCTCGCCGTCATCGACGCACTCGGCATCCGAAGCGGGCTGCTGGCCGTGACCAAGAGCGACCTTGCCGACCCCGCAGCGGCGATGGCCCAGGCGACCGAGCAGATCGCCCGGACAAGCCTCGGAGCGGTGCCCGCCGTGGCCGTCAGCGTCGTTACCGGCGACGGGATGGCCAACCTGGTGTCCGAGCTGGACAAGCTCGCGCACACGCTGGCCGAGCCCGATCCGGGCGGTCCGGTGCGCATCTGGATCGACCGGGCGTTCAGCATGGCTGGCAGCGGCACCGTCGTAACCGGGACGCTGCCTGCCGGGACCGTGCACCGCGGCGACGAGCTTGTCGTCACGCCGGCCATGAGACCGGTGCGGATCAGGGATCTGCAGCTGCTCGGCGAGCCAGCAAGCGAGGCGTCGGGGACAGCCAGGGTGGCGCTGAACCTGCGCGGGATCAGCAAGGACGCCGTGCACCGCGGCATGGCCCTCGTCCAGGCAGGCAGGTGGACGCTCACCGACGTGATCGACGT
>JASHTT010000248.1 GCA_030040415.1 Streptosporangiaceae bacterium
GTTTCTGGTTGATACTTTGCCGCGAATGTCACAGTTCACGATGACCGTCTTAGGGTAGGCGATCCGGGCGCACCTCCCTCGCGTGCCCCGCGCGCCGCACCTCGCGTGCCCCGCGCGCCGCAACCCCGCGCGCCGCAACCCGCGCCCCCGTACGGCGCGTGCTTTTTCGCCACAGCCGGCGCGCCCGCACGGCCGCCGGCCGCCGGCCGCACCATGCATGCTCAACCCACGCGGCCCGGCACCCGGCACGCAAGCACGCCGACCGGCCGAGTGTCAGCCGGTTACGACCACCTCGTGCCAGTAGCCGCCGTTCAGGTCCAGGTTGTTCCCGTGCGCCTGGCCTGGCCCCGAGTCGCCGATGTAGGTGTAGAGCGGATGGCCGTCGTAGGTCTCCTGCACAGACCCGCCCGTCCGCTGGATGGTGCCGAGCACACCAGGAACCCCGGCCGCGAGCCGATCCGGCCCGGATACCGGCGGCCAGTACTGCGCGCACGCCCCATAGCAGGCGGACTTAGAAGATGTATCCGGCGCAAACCAGTACAGAGTCCGCCCCTGCGCGTTGGTCAGCACCGTGGTCCCGCCGACGTCGGCGCTGCGCAGTACCGCGCCTCCCGAGGCACTGGCGACCGGCGCGGACGCGCCAGCCAGCACGCCCCCGAGCAGCCCGAGCGCCACAGCAGAAACCGCCGCCGCACCCAGGCAGGCTCGCGCCACGCTGACCGCAGGCACGCGCACCTTCAGACCGGGAACGGGCACACCACCCGAACTCAGCACGGCGTACACGGCCAGCACGGCAAATGCCGCAACCTCGACCAGGCCAGCCACGATGCCAGCAGTCGTCCGAACCTCGCGGAAACCGAACAATCCGAACTGCACCGACAGCAGGTACCCGCCGAGCGTGGCCAGCGCGAACCCCGCACCCAAAGCCGCCACCAGCCGGGACCCGCTGACGAGCAGTACAAGCCCCAGCAGCAGCCCCGCGATCACCTGGAGCAGGAAGAGCCAGCCGATTGTCGGGATCGTCCGGTATCCGGTCAGGTAGAGGTCCAGGTGCAAGCCGGCGGTCGCGAACAGCAGGCCGCCTCCGGCGATCCTGAGGATCGCCTCGGCAGGCCGCGACGGCGCTGCGGTCCGATGGCGCGCTCTCGTCCGCTGCATAGTGTCCATGTTCTCTACCACGGCCCGCGCGTTGCTAACGGTTCATCGCGCATTACTCGGGCCGGGCAGCAGGCGGAGCCCCGGCCATGCTGGGATTAGGGGTGTCAACGAGCCGACCGGAGGAGGCCAGCATGACGGCCGTCCCGCCGCTGCGCGAGCGTAAGGCCTGGCAGGCGCTGGAACGCCACCACGCCGAGATCGCAGACCGGCACCTGCGCGAGCTGTTCGATGCCGATCCCGGCCGGGGCGAACGGCTGACCGCCGAGGCCGCCGGCATTTACCTCGACTACTCCAAGAACCGGGTGACCGACGAGACGATGGCGCTGCTTGTCGAGCTTGCCCAGGAATCGGGGCTCGAGCAGCGCCGCGACGCGATGTTCGCGGGCGAGCACATCAACGTCTCCGAGGACCGTGCGGTGCTGCACGTCGCGCTGCGGATGCCGAAGACAGCTTCGCTGGTCGTCGACGGCCAGGACGTGGTCGCTGAGGTCCACGAGGTGCTCGACCGGATGCGCACGTTCGCCGACCGGGTCCGGTCCGGCGACTGGCGAGGGTACACCGGCAAGCAGATCCGCAATGTGATCAACATCGGCATCGGCGGGTCTGACCTCGGGCCGGTGATGGCCTACGAGGCGCTGCGGCACTACTCCGACCGCGGCATGACGTTCAGGTTCGTGTCCAACGTGGACTCGACCGACTTCGCGGAGGCGACCCGCGACCTGCACGCGGACGAGACGCTGTTCATCATCTCGTCCAAGACGTTCGGCACGCTGGAGACGCTCACCAACGCCACCACGGCGCGCGACTGGGTGCTCGCCGAGCTGGGCGGTGACGAGTCGGCGATCGCGCAGCACTTCGTCGCGGTGTCCACGAACGCGGAGAAGGTAGCCGCCTTCGGCATCGACACGCAGAACATGTTCGGCTTCTGGGATTGGGTCGGCGGCCGCTACTCGATGGACTCGGCCATCGGCTTGTCCACGATGATCGCGATCGGGCCGCACAGCTTCGAGGAGATGCTGGCCGGGTTCCACGCGGTCGACGAGCACTTCCGCACCGCGCCGCTCGCGCAGAACCTGCCGGTGCTGATGGGCCTGCTGTGCGTCTGGTACGGCGACTTCTTCGGCGCGCAGACCGTCGGCGTGATGCCCTACGACCAGTACCTCAAGCGCTTCCCCGCCTACCTGCAGCAGCTGACCATGGAGTCCAACGGCAAGCGCGTCACGCTCGGCGGCGAGCCGGTCGACTATGACACCGGCGCGGTCTTCTGGGGCGAGCCGGGCACCAACGGCCAGCACAGCTTCTACCAGCTCCTTCATCAGGGAACGCGACTAATACCGGTCGATCTCATTGGCTTCGGGAAGTCGCTCAACCCGATCAGGAACCATCACGACATCCTGTCGTCCAACGTGTTCGCACAAGCACAGGCGCTTGCCTTCGGCAAGACAGAGGAAGAGGTACGCGCCGAGGGGACGCCGGAGCATGTCGTGCCACACCGGGTGATGCCCGGCAATCGGCCCACGAACGTCCTGCTGGCCGAGGTGCTCACCCCGAGGCTGCTCGGCTCGCTGGTCGCGCTGTACGAGCACAGCGTGTTCACCCAGGGGGCGATCTGGGACATTGACTCCTTCGACCAGTGGGGTGTCGAGCTGGGCAAGGCGCTGGCCAACCAGATCGCCCCCGAGCTGGAGAGCGCCGACGAGCCGGAGCTACAGCACGACTCGTCAACGAATGCGCTCATCCGCCGTTACCGTGCGCTCAAGAGTGGCCGGTAGACGCGCGTTCCCAATTGAACGCCGTTCCTCAATCCACGTGAATCGGAAGGCTAACCGCGATGCCAACAGACACGCCAATGCAGCTGGGCATGATCGGCCTCGGCCGGATGGGCGCGAACCTCGTACGGCGGCTGATGGGCGACGGTCACCACTGCGTGGCCTATGACCACACTCCGGACCACGTCAAGGCGCTGCAGGATGAGGGTGCCGATGGCGCGTCCAGCATCACCGAGTTCGTCGGCAAGCTCGAGCAGCCGCGCGCCATCTGGATCATGGTGCCGGCCGCGGCCGTGCAGTCCACGATCGATCAGCTCCGGCCGTTGCTCGACGAAGGCGACATCATCATCGACGGCGGCAACTCTTATTACCGGGACGACATCGACCGGGCCCGCCAGCTCGCCGTCGACGGGATCCACTACGTGGACTGCGGCACCAGCGGGGGCGTCTGGGGGCTTGAGCGCGGCTACTGCCTGATGATCGGCGGCGAGCCGGGGGTGGTCGGCCACCTCGACCCGATCTTCAAGACAATCGCGCCCGGCGAGGGCAGTGTCGAGCCCACACCCGGCCGTTCGGTCGCCGACAGCACGGCGCCAGACGGCTACCTGCACTGCGGGCCGAGCGGAGCCGGGCACTTCGTCAAGATGGTGCACAACGGCATCGAGTACGGCATGATGGCCGCGATCGGCGAGGGACTGTCGATCATCAAGCACGCGGACGCGGGACTGCATCCGCAGGCGACGACCGACGCGGAAACCACGCCGCTGCGTGACCCGGAGGCCTACCAGTACCAGATCGACGTCGGCGAGGTCGCCGAGGTGTGGCGGCGCGGCTCGGTGATCAGCTCGTGGCTGATCGACCTGATCGCCGCCGCCTTCGCCAAGGACCCGGACCTGGACGAGTTCGCTGGCCGGGTCTCGGACTCGGGCGAGGGACGATGGACTGTGCTCGCCAGCATCGAAGAGGGCGTCCCGGCCTCGGTCATCGCCGAGTCGCTGTATGAGCGGTTCCAGTCGCGCGGGCTCGGCGACTTCACCGACAAGATCCTCTCCGCGATGCGCTCCGAGTTCGGCGGGCACGCGGAAAAGCAGTCCTGATCCGCACGACTCGCAACCGAAGCAGAGGGACTGAGCGTGCAGCACGAACTGAAGGTGTCACCGGACGCGGACGCGGTGGCGGTCGCGGCTGCGGAGTACGTGGCGGGGCTGGCGCGTGCGACCGTCGCCGCGCACGGCCGGTTCACGTTCGCGGTCAGCGGCGGGCACACGCCGTGGGCGATGTTCGCCCAGCTGGCGGAGCAAGACGTGCCGTGGGCCGACATGGAGATCTTCCAGGTGGATGAGCGGGTCGCGCCGGACGGTGACCCCGATCGAAACCTCACGCACCTGCGGGCCAGCCTCGGCGACGCGCCAGCCAGGGTGCACCCGATGCCGGTGACCGACCCTGATCTGACCACCGCGGCGGCGGCGTATGCGACGGTGCTGCCGCAGCGGTTCGATCTGGTGCACCTCGGCCTCGGCCCGGACGGGCACACCGCCTCGCTGGTTCCTGGCGACCCGGTACTGGACGTGACCGACGCGCTGGTCGGGCTGACCCAGCTGTACCAGGGCCACCAGCGGATGACGCTCACCTATCCCGCGCTCGCCCGGGCTGACCAGCTGCTGTGGCTGGTCACCGGCCCGGACAAGCGAGAGCCGCTGGCCAGACTGCTGGCCGGCGACACCTCGATCCCGGCGGGCCGCGTCACCGCCGCCCGCTCGCTGGTGCTGGCCGACGCCGCGGCAGCCTGACCCCGTCATGACCGGAAGGACCCCATGAGTACTCCCGCCCCCCACGGCTCGCCGCATCGTCCGGACGACCACGTCATCGTGCTGTTCGGCGCGACCGGCGATCTCGCCAAGCGCAAGCTGCTGCCCGGACTGTTCCACCTGGCTGCCGCCGGGCTGCTGCCGCGGAAATATCGCGTCATCGGCTCCGCGCCGGTCAAGGCCGCGATCAGCGACGAAGAGTTCCGCGCGCACGCCAGGCAGGCGTGTACCGACTTCTGCATCACGAAGCCCGACAAGGAAACGGCGCAGTGGGCCGAGTTCGCCGCGAACCTCACCTTCGCCGCCGCCGACCCTGACGACTACGGGGTGTTGACCGCGGCCGTCGACCACGCCGAGCAGGAAATCGGCGGCAAGCCGCGCAGGCTCTTCCATCTAGCGGTGCCACCCAGCGCATTCGAGTCGATGGTGGAGATGCTGGGCCAGGCCAAGCTGGCCACGCCGCGATCGAGAGTGATCATCGAGAAGCCGTTCGGCACCGACCTGGCGTCCGCGCGCGAACTGAACGGCGTACTGCACCAGGTGTTCGACGAGACGCAGATCTTCCGGATCGACCACTTCCTCGGCAAGGAGTCGGTCGACAACATCCTCGCGTTCCGCTTCGCCAACGGCCTGTTCGAGCCGGTCTGGAACCG
>JASHTT010000249.1 GCA_030040415.1 Streptosporangiaceae bacterium
TTTTACCGACAGGTTCCGGTTCCCTGATGGCAGCCCCGCTGACGTCGTGGCGCTGCGCACGTGCAGGCGAAGCGGCCCGGCGCTGCGCGCTGCGTCCAGGCGGATCGCGGCACGGCTGCCACTGGCGGTAGGCCACCGGGATGCCGCGGCAAGCCGCGCGCACCGCGAACTGCTCGGCGCCGAAGGCGACTCGCCGGCGGAGTCGTCGCGCCAGGTCGACACGGTCCGCATCGTCACGGCGGCCAGTGCCAGCCAGGAGGCGGCGCTGATAGCCGACACGCTGCGCCGTGCACACCTGATCGACGGCACTCCGTGGTCGGCGATGGCGGTCCTTGTGCGGTCCGCGGTGCGCCAGGTGCCGCTGCTGCAGCGGGCGCTGACCGCGGCCGGGGTGCCCGTCGACGTGGCAGGCGACGAGCTGCCGCTCGGTGCAGAGCCGGGCACCAGGCCGCTGCTGCGCCTAGTCGGCTGCGCCAGCTCGCCGGAGCTGCTCGACGAGGAGACCGCCGCGGAATTGCTCACCGGGCCTCTGGGCGGCACCGACGCGCTCGGCCTGCGACGGCTGCGACGGGAGTTGCAAGCCGAGGCCCGAGCCGTTGGTCAGCCGCCGGCTGCCGAGCCGCTGGCCGGCGCGCTACGCGATCCTTCGCAGCTGCCCGGCACTCCTGACGGTCCTGATGGCGAGGTCGCCGCCGCGCGCAAGGTCGCGTCGCTGCTCGCGGTCGCCCGGGAGGCTGCCAGCTCCGGCACACCACACGAGGTGCTGTGGGCTGTGTGGTCGGCGTCTGGCCTTGCCTCGCGGTGGCAGGCAGCCAGCGCGGCGGGCGGCCCACGCGGGTCGATCGCGGACGCGGACCTAGACGCCGTCGTTGAGCTCTTCGATGCGGCGGCGAAGTTCACCGCCAGGATGCCGCATGGCTCGCTGCGGCTGTTCCTGGACAGCCTGTCTGGCCAGGAGATCGCAGGTGACACGCTCGCCGACCGGGCGCCGCGCGGCGAGGCCGTGTCCGTGCTGACCGCGCATCGCGCCAAGGGCCTGGAGTGGGACCTTGTCGTCGTGGCGGGCGTGCAGGAGGGCAGCTGGCCAGACCTGCGCCAGCGTGGCTCGCTGCTCGGCATGGACGAGCTCGTCGACGTCGTAGCGGGCGGTCCCGCCGGGCCCGGCAGGCCGGGTGCTGACGCTACAGCGGTGGCCGCGACCGCGCGGCTGCTGGCCGAGGAGCGCAGGCTTTTCTACGTGGCTGTGACCAGGGCGCGGCGGAGCCTGGTCGTGACCGCCGTCGGCGCGCAGGACGGCGATGAGCAGCCATCCAGGTTCCTGGCCGAGCTGGCCGGCGAGGAGATCGAGATCGAGCAGGTGGCGGGCCCGGGTGTGCGCTGGCTGTCGTTGCCAGCCCTGACCGCCGATCTGCGACGGCACGCAGCCGACCCCGGCCTGCCCGGCAACGTCCGGTCGGCTGCGGCCCGGCAGCTCGCGCGGCTGGCAGCGGCGGGAGTGCGCGGGGCCAGCCCGGACCGCTGGTACCCGCTTACCGAACCGACCGCGACCGGGGAGCGGATTGCCGGGCAGGTACGGATTTCTCCGTCACAGGTGGAGAAGTTCACCAAGTGCGGGCTGCGCTGGTTGCTGGAGGCCGCGGTAGGCGTGCAGCCAGCCGGAGTGGCACAGCATTTCGGGGTTGTCGTGCACGCCGCCGCGGCGCTGGCCGCCGAGGGAGCAGACGATGCCGAGGTCACCAAGCGGATCGATGAGCTGTGGCAGCACCTCGACTTCGGCAGCTCCTGGTACAGCGCCAAGCAGCGCGAGCAGGCAGAGCGCATGGTGTCGAAATTCCTGCAATGGCACCGCGCCAACCCGCGTGAGCTGGTGGCCGTGGAACAGCAACTGCGGGTGAGCATCGGCGACATAACTATCACCGGTCAGGTGGACAGGCTGGAGCGTGACAGCAGTGGCGCCGCCATCGTCGTGGACATCAAGACGGGAACGAGACCGTCGGACGCCGATCTTGACCGCAATCCGCAGCTTGGCGTGTATCAGCTCGCTGTCCTGCTTGGCGCGTTCGAGCAGTTCGGCCTCACCGAGCCGGGCGGTGCGGAGCTGCTCCAGGTGGGCAAGGCCGCGCTGAAGGCCAGCGTGCGCGTGCAAGCCCAGCCCGGATTGCGGCAAGATCCGAACCCGGACTGGGCAGGGGAGCTGGTGCAGACGGTCGCGGCGGGCATGTCGGGGCCGGTTTTCAACGCAACGGCCAACCCGGGATGCCGGTCCTGCCCGGTGGCGTCGTGCTGTCCGGTCGATGAGCGTGGCGGCCAGGTGACACCGTGACCGCACCCGTCTACAGCCCGGCGCAGCTGGCGCGGATGCTCGGCGCGCAGGAACCCACGCCCGAGCAGGCAGCCGTGATCAGTGCGCCACTGGCACCGATGGCCGTGATCGCGGGCGCGGGGTCGGGCAAGAGCGAGACGATGGCCGCGCGGCTCGTCTGGCTGGTCGCTAACCAGCTCGTGCGACCCGAGCATGTGCTGGGCCTTACCTTCACCAGGAAAGCAGCGGCCGAGCTGGCCGACCGCGTGCGTGCCCGGCTGACCGCGCTCCGCCGGGCGGGCCTCGCGGTCGCTGGTGGTGAGGACGAGCTCGGCGGGGAGCCTGTCGTCTGCACCTACCACTCGTACGCAGGCCGACTCGTCGGAGACCACGCGCTGCGCGAAGGCCTTGAGCCGACGCTGCGGCTCATCACGCCCGCTGTGGCCTGGCAGCTAGCGGCGCGTGTTGTGGCCGCCTACGACGGCCCGATGGACTCGACCGACTGGACGCCCGCCACGGTCACCGCCGCCGTGCTGGCACTCGCGGGTGAGCTGGCCGAGCATCTGCGCGAGCCGTCGGAGGTGGTCGAGGCGGGCCGCTGGCTCGCTGAGGGCGCCGCCGCCCTGCACGACACCAGGGCGGCGGTCCGGGACATGCTGAGCTGCCAGCGGACGCGCGAGCAGCTACTGCCGCTGGTCACCAGTTACGCCGCTGCGAAGGCCGCCAGGGACGTCATGGACTATGGCGACCAGATGGCAATAGCGGCCAGGATCGCGGTCGGGCACGCGGCGGTCGGGCAGGCCGAGCGGGCTCGCTACCGGGTGGTGCTTCTTGACGAGTACCAGGACACGTCGCATGCGCAGCTTGTCTTGCTCAGGGAGCTGTTCGGCGGCGGCCATCCGGTCACCGCCGTCGGCGACCCGTGCCAGTCGATCTATGGCTGGCGCGGCGCCAGCGCGGGTAACCTGCGCAGGTTCACGGCGGACTTTCCGCTGACCGACGGCCGGCCTGCCTCGGCCGTGGCGCTGTCCACAAGCTTCCGGAACACCGGGAGAGTGCTCGCGGCCGCCGCCTGGATCCAGGAGGAACTGCGCGCTGCCGCGCCAGACGTGCCGGTCCTCGTCGCACCGCCAGCCCGGGCTGACCGGGGCAGGGTGAGCTGCGCGCTGCTGGAGTCGGCCGAGGAAGAGGCGGCGTGGGTCGCCGACCAGGTGGCAGCGCTGCTCGCGTTGCCGGCCGGGCTGGCTCCGGACGGCAAGCCGTGGCCGGAGGACGCGGTAGACGCTGGCCGGCCCGCGCGGCCACCGGCCAAGGCGCGCAAGATCCAGCCCCGTGACGTCGCCGTGCTGTGTCGCAAGCGGGCTCAGTTCGCTGCGCTCAGGGCCGCGCTCGAGGCGCGCGGTGTGCCCGTGGAGGTTGTCGGCCTCGGCGGCCTGCTGACCGTGCCAGAAGTCGCTGACATCGTCGCCACGCTTGAGGTGATGCATGACCCCATGGCTTCCGCCGCGCTGGCGCGTCTGCTGACCTCGCCCCGCTGGCGGATCGGCCCGGCAGACCTCGTGGCACTCGGCAGGCGGGCGAGGTCGCTGGCACGGGTGGCCGACAAGGACGCCCGGCCCGCTCGCCAGGCTGGCGCAGGCCCGGCCAGCGCTCAGGAACTAGGCTCCGGGACGGCTGACGACACGGCGGCCTCTGATCGAAGCGAGGACACGGGCGGACGCACGGCCGAGCTCGTCACGGCCGCGCTGAGGGACCTGACCCGTGATGCGGGCAGCCTGGCCGAGGCGCTCGACGACCTAGGGAGCCCTGGCGCCTATTCCCCGGCCGGGTACGCGCGCCTGTCCGAGCTGGGCGCCGAACTCCGGTTGCTGCGCGGGCACGTGGCCAGGCCGCTGGCGGAGCTGGTGAGCGAGGTGGAGCGAACGCTCGGGCTCGACATCGAGGTCGCCGCGAGACCCGGCACCGACCCGGCCGCCGCGCGTGCCGATCTGGACGCGTTTGCCGACGCCGCTGCGGCCTTCGCGGGCGACGCACGCGAGCCCACGCTGGGCGCGTTCCTGGCCTATCTGGCCGCTGCCGAGAGCGAGGAATTCGGGCTCGAGGCAGGCCGGGTCGGCGAGAGCGACTCGGTGAAGCTTGCCACTGTGCACGCCGCCAAGGGGTTGCAGTGGCCGGCGGTCATCGTACCCGGGCTGGCCGCCGGGGCGCAGCGGCACGTGTTCCCGGCTAAGCCGCGGGTGTCGACTAAGTGGACCGAGAACGCGCGGCTGCTGCCGTTCAGCCTGCGCGGCGACGCGGCCGACCTGCCGGTCCTTGCCAGCCTGGAGCAGTCCGACGTGGCGTCGTTCAACGCCGCGTGCACCGACCGTGATCTGGCCGAAGAGCGGCGTCTTTGCTATGTGGCGGCCACCAGGGCTGAGTACTGGCTGGGCTGCAGCGGCTACTGGTGGGCGCCCGATGGATCGTCCAGGCTGGGGCCTTCGCAGTTCTTGACCGAACTGCGAGCAGCCTGCGAGGACGGCGCCGGCACCGTCGACGCGTGGGCACCCGAGCCTGCCGCCGACGCCGAGAATCCGGCGCTGGCCGAGCCCGCGACCGCGGTCTGGCCCGCTGCCATCGCTGCCGAGGCCAGATATGAGGCCGTGCGCGAGGCCGGGGCGCTCGTCCGCGCCGCCGCGGATGGTGCCGCCGACGCAGGGACTGCACTGCCGGACGCTGCCGATGCGGATGCTGCGCTGCTGGCCGCGTGGGAGCGCGACACTGACCTACTGCTGGCCGAGCGGCGGGAACGGCATGCGGGGCAGTCCGTCAGCGTGGGCCTGCCCCGTCGGTTGTCGGTCTCCTCGCTGGTGGCTCTGGCCAGGGATCCGGCCGAGCTGGCGCAGAGCGTGCGCAGGCCGATGCCGCGGCCACCACAGCCGCAGGCAACCCGCGGCACCGCCTTCCACGAGTGGCTGGAGCAGCGATTCGGCCAGGCCCAGCTCATCGATCCCGGTGAGCTGCCAGGCGCGGCCGACGACGAAACCGGACCACAGCAGCCCGGCCTGGCAGAGCTGAAGACAGCCTT
Organism: Streptosporangiaceae bacterium; assembly: GCA_030040415.1. Classification (GTDB taxonomy): domain Bacteria; phylum Actinomycetota; class Actinomycetes; order Streptosporangiales; family Streptosporangiaceae; genus JAJYUU01. The sequence continues at coordinate 5,370 of JASHTT010000249.1, forward strand.
CGAGGCCGGGGCCTGGGCCGACCGGTGGCCGGCAGATGTCGAGGTTCCGTTCGAGACCATTGTCGGAGACAGGATCGTCTGCGGCCGCATAGACGCGGTGTTCGCCGACGCGCCAGACGGCTGCTTTGACGTTGTCGACTGGAAGACGGGACGTCAGCCAGCCACTGCCGCCGAGAAACATGCCGTCGCGGTTCAGCTCGCGGCGTACCGGCTGGCCTGGGCCGCGCTGGCCGGGGTGCCGGTGGACGATGTCCGTGCGGCGTTCTACTACGTGCGGGACGACGCGACAGTGCGTCCGGCCGACCTGCTCCATGCCGCCGGGCTCGCCTCGCTCATCGAGGGCATCGAGATCGCGGAGCCTGCTACGGTCGGCTAGCGCATGGCGATGACCTGGCCCGATCAACTGCCGGCGCGATCCTGCTCTCGGCAGCCGTGCTCAGGGCCCGGCCTATCATGGCTCGCGTGCCGGCAGTTAGCGACGAGGAGTTCTGCGAGCAGGCAGCTGACCGGCTGGCTCGGCTGCCCGGTGTGCTGGGGGTAGCGCTGGGCGGCTCGCGCGCGGCAGGAACCGCCCGGCCGGAAAGTGATTGGGACGTCGCCGTGTACTACCGGGGCTCGCGGGTCGCTGACCGTGGGGATGATCGCCGCGGGTTTGACCCGGCTAGCCTCGGGTCGCTGGGCTGGCCCGGGCAAATCCTTCCGATTGGCGGGGGGATCGCCGGGTGGTACGGCGGCGCATGGCTGACCGCAGGCGACCGCCACGTCGATGTGTTCTACCGAGACCTCGATGACGTCGAGCACCAGATCGCCGAGGCCAAAGCGGGCCGGTTCGGCATCGAGCAGCGAATGTTCCACCTGGCAGGCATGCCGACCTACATCCTCGTCGCCGAGATGGCGCTGAACCGGGTGCTGCGCGGGGAACTGCCGCGTCCCGCCTACCCGCCAGCGCTGCGCGAGGCTGCACCGCCCAGGTGGCGTGCCAGCGCGAGGGCTGTCCTCCAATACGCGCGCACCGTGCACGCGGTCCGTGGGCATATGACCGATACCGTCGGCGCTATCGCGACAGCGGCATGCCATGCCGCACATGCCGTGCTAGCCGAGCGCGGGCGCTGGGTGACGAACGAGAAGATGCTCATCGACGAGGCCGACCTGCGCGGTATCGACGACGTGCTCGTCGGCGTGACTGCTGAGCCGGCACGCCTCGTGGCCGCGGTCGACAGCGCGGCGGTCCTCCTCGGCATCGCTGCCTGACGCGTTCGCTCAGATCGCCGATGCGGGACTCGTGCGCCGTCGGCCACGGCAGAGGGCGCGGCGGCGAGTGGGTAGGATGCCCGCATTCGGCTGCGCGTGACGGGCCAGGGCTTGCGAGCAGGCCGACGGGGGCATTCGGCCAGATCGGCAAATGGAGGGCATCGTAGTGACGGAACGACGAGTGTCCATGAGCGACGGCATCGCGGAGCGCCTGCTGCGGCGAGCCATCTCACACCTCGCGAACTCGTATTCGCACGCTCCGGCGCGGGCCGAGGCGGCTAAGGACATGCTGGTGCACGCGTTCGAGGGCGAGAACGAGGAGGCCGACGAGGTCGACGGCTACGCGGCAGCGGCTGCGATGTCGGCGCTCGCCCACGGGATCGAGGCCGAGGTAGGCCGCGGGCTCGACTGGCTGGCCGTGGCGGCGCTGCAGGAATGGGACTCGCACCATCCGGAGAACCCACTCGACTAGACCACTGCCCCGGTTAGCTGGCCGACGGGACGGGTACGGCACGGCACGTGGCGCCGGGTCGGCGTTCCGGCAGGGACCCAGGCTGTCGGCTACCGACCCAGCCGCCCGCTCCGGCAGGCAGCAGAGGTCGTTCCGGGTGCGCTAGACATACTTCGTGGACTTCGAACCAGCCAGCATCCGCGCATTTCGGCCCGACGACCTAGATGACCTCTACCGCATCTGCGTGCAGACGGCCGACGTCGGCCAGGATGCCACGGCGCTGTTCAGCGACCCGAAGCTGCCCGGCCACATCTACGCCGCGCCCTACGGCGTGTTCCAGCCGTCGCTCGTCATCGTCGCTGAGGATGCCTCAGGGGTTGGCGGCTATGTCGTGGCCGCGCTCGACAGCCGCGCATTCGAAGAACGCCTCGAGCGAGACTGGTGGCCGGCCCTGCGTGCCCGGTACCCCGAGCCGACGCCGGACCTTGCCGCCACGATGACGCGGTCGCAGCTGTCGGCGATCGAGCGCATTCACCATCCCTGGCACGTCAGCGAAGATCTGGCCGAGCGCTATCCCTCGCACCTGCACATCAACCTGGTGCCGCGGCTTCAGGCAAAAGGGAACGGGCGGCGGCTCATCACAGCGCTTGTCACCAGGCTGCGCGAGCAGGGTTCAACCGGACTGCATTTTTTCGTGGCGCAGCGCAACGAGCGAGCCGTCGGGTTCTATCGGCGGGTTGGCTTTACCGAACTGCCGGCTACCGACGTGCACATCTTCGTCACGGACTTCGCGAGCCCGGCCACGCCACATAGCTAACCGCCCCGTGGCTCAGCCCGTCGCGGCGGGCACCGGCTGCTACTTTCCCGGTCCGAGCGCTTCCAGGCGTGGCCCGGCGCGTTCCAGCAACGCCGCAGCGATGTCAGCGGGCACCGGCACTGTCGAGCCCTGGAATCCCCGGAACGGCCGGAACGACGCCAGCTCCGCAGCTGCCAGCAACTCCACCCTGAGCAGCGGCGGACCGATGCGGTAAGCCAGCCTGATGTCGGTCCGCCACCGCGCGTACGCCGAGTCGCCTTCGCGCCACTGGGGGTCCTCGTACGTGGGGGCAGTGATCGTCGCCAGGTAGTAAATGCCCGGCTTGTCACGACCCACTTCCTGCAGCCAGACGCGATCACCGGCTGCGGTCCGGTCCCGGTAACGTGGCGTCCGCCACGAGTGCAGCCGCGATGCAGAGACCGAGGCATCCAGCTCCTGCCGCCTGCCGTTGCCCTGGAATATCCAGTCGGTCATTACGCGGCCGGACCGTCATCGTCGGGCCGCGAGGCCAGCAGGCGTTCCACCGTGTCGACCTTGGACTTCAGGCCGCCGGTGACGCCAGGCCGGATGTCGGCTTTCAGCGTGATGCTGACGCGTGGCGCCTGCGCGGCGACCACGTCGACGGCGGCCTTCACGACGGCCATCACCTCGTCCCAGTCGCCCTCGATCGAGGTGAACATCGCGTCGGTCCTGTTGGGCAGCCCGCTGTCGCGCACCACGCGCACCGCGTCGGCCACGTACTGGCCAACGTCCGGCCCGACACCGAGCGGTGTCACCGAGAAAGCGACGATCATCGGGTCCTCCTTGGGCTGACCACCCGTACGCTGGCGCTGCTTGCTGAGTTGCCGTACGGCTCACGTTCCCTGATATCGCCAGGACATGGCACCGTTCCGCACCGAACGACCCGAAGCCGGACGCGGCGCCCGGACGTCTGCAATCTGCCCTTGCCGAGCCTGCGTCGGGTGACTGCGCGACAATCGCTTCGCGGGAGAATACAACGGCAGGCAGACTCATCATCACCGAAGGCGCACGCGGAGGGGCACGTGGAGGCACGCGAGTACATCGACCAGAATGCCCCGGGCTTCTTCACCGCGGTCGCGGAGTGGCTGGCGATACCGTCGATCTCGGCGGATCCCGACCGCGGCGGCGACGTCAGGCGGTCCGCGGAGTTCCTGGCCGGCCAGCTCCGAGCGGCCGGGTTCCCGGTGGCCGAGGTCTGGGAGACCGGTACGGACGCGGACCGGGGCCTGCCGGCCGTTTACGCAGAATGGCCGGCCGCCGATCCGGCAGCGCCGGTAGCGCTCGTCTACGGCCACCACGACGTGCAGCCGGTTGACCCGCTCGAGGAGTGGGACAGCCCGCCATTCGAGCCAGTCCAGCGTGACGGGCTGCTGTTCGGCCGCGGTGCCTCTGACGACAAGGGCCAGGTGTTCTTCCACCTGCTCGGCGTCAGGGCCAACCTGGCGGTCTCGGGCAAGCAGGCCCCGCCCGTCACGCTCAAGGTGCTCGTGGAAGGCGAGGAGGAGTCGGGCTCGCTGCACTTCGCAGACCTGTTGCGCGCGCAGCGTGAACGTTTGCGCTGCGACGTCATCGTGGTTACCGACACCGGAATGTGGGCGGCTGACGTGCCGTCCATGTGCGTGGGCATGCGGGGCGTGGTTGACGCCCAGGTGGACGTCCGGGGGCCGGATTTCGACCTGCACTCAGGCTCATTCGGCGGCGGGGTCCCGAACCCGTTGCACGCGATGGCCGCGCTGCTCGCCGGGCTGCACGACGCCGACGGCCGGGTCGCCCTCCCGGGCTTCTACGACAAGGTCCGGCCGCTGTCGGATGCCGAGCGCCAGCTGATCGGCAGGCTGCCGTTCGACCAGAAGGCATGGCTGGCCGAGGCCGGAAACAGCGGCGCGGCGGCGGGGGAGGCGGGATACAGCTCACTGGAACGGGTCTGGACGCGCCCGACGGCAGAGGTCAATGGCATGTGGGGCGGGCACACCGGGCCCGGCGGCAAGACGATCATCCCGGCCCAGGCGCACGCCAAGCTCTCGTTCCGTCTCGTCGCCGATCAGGAGCCTGCCGAAGTCATCGAGGGCCTGCGTCAGTACGTGCGCCGCGCAGTCCCGCCGGGCATCGAGGCCACCGTTGTCAGCGACGGGCAGGGCGTCCGGCCGTCGTTCTCGCCCGTCGACAACCCCGCTGTTGCGGCCGGCCGGCGGGCCCTGCAGCGCGCCTTCGGTCAGGAGGTGCTCTTTACCAGGGAAGGCGGCAGCGGACCCGAGGCGGATCTCGCCGAGATCCTGGCCGCGCCGCTCGTCTTCATCGGGGTGGGCCTGGACGCTGACCGTGTGCATGCGCCGAACGAGCGGGTCAGCACCACTCTTCTGCTCAAGGGCGCGGAGGCGGCCGCTTACCTCTGGGATGAGCTAGCCGCGACGGCGGCCGAGCTGACGGCCGGCCGGTGAGCACTGCTGCCGGCGGGCCGGGTACCGCGGCAGCCGGTGGTGCGGCGGCCGGCGCTGCGGCTAGAGACGGGGCGTCCGGAGGCCATGGGACTGGAGACGCGGCCCACGGAGACCGCGGCTCCGGAGGCGGTGGGCCCGGGGGGCGAACGTCGGCGTGGCCGCCGCTGAACGAGCTCGCGCTCGCCCGCGGCGAAGTCGACAGGAGCGGGCACCTGCGCACGGACGAGGCATGGCTGGCAGCCGCGTGGGCCAACCCTGACACCCGCGTCATCGTCGTCGAGGGCGGCCGGGCAATGATCGGGCTCACCGACGGCAAGACCTGGCTGTGGACCTGCCCGCCCGCGGAGGCTCCGGACGGGGTCAGGTTCCTGCTGGGTGTCGACGAGGACGGGGTGGCGTACTTCGGCGTCGCCGGGATGCTGCCCGCTCCGCCTGAGCCGGAAGTCAGGGCGGTCAGCCTGCGCGTGGCGGGGCCGCTACTGTCCGACCGGGATGCTGGCCTGCTGACGCACGCGGTCGCGCTAGGCAACTGGCACGAGACGTTCACGCACTGCCCGCGCTGTGGCGCCCGCACGGAGCCGTTCGCATCCGGACACGCGCGCCGCTGCCCGGTAGACGGCAGCGAGCACTTCCCGCGTGTCGACCCCGCGATGATCGTGCTGGTCACGGACTCGGCCGATCGCTGCCTGCTAGCGCGGAACTCGGCCTGGCCGGTGAATCGCGTCTCGATTCTTGCCGGATTCGTCGAGGCCGGCGAGTCGGCAGAGCAGACCGTCGCGCGCGAGGTGCACGAGGAGACCGGCATCGTTGTCGGCGATGTCTGCTACCTGGGCAGTCAGCCGTGGCCCATGCCGCAGAGCCTGATGCTCGGATTCAGGGCTCTCGTCACCGGCGCCGCGGAGATCACCGTTGACGACGAGGAGATCGTGGAGGCGAACTGGTACAGCCGCGAGGACCTGCGAATTGCCGTGGCCGAAGGCCGGCTGCTGCTGCCCCCGCCAGTCTCGATCGCGCACCGCATCATCGAGTCCTGGTACGGAGCCGAGCTTCCCGGCACCTGGTGAGGCAGAGCCGGCGTGCTAGCCGTCCTCCCCGCTGGCCGTATTGCCGGTCTGCCCGTCTTCGGCTGGTCGCTGCGATGCGGGCGCGACGCCGTCGGGACCGAGGCCGCGCGGAGTGCGCCCGACTAGCACGGCAAGCGACGCGCTGATGCCGGTGTCCCGGTCGCCGACCAGTTCCCAGGCCCGGGCGATACCCACGATCAGGGACGTGACCAGCACGTAGCCGACGATTTCCAGGGCCTGGCTGCTGCCTGGTTCGGCGATCAGCGCGATCCCGCCGCCGAATTCGAAGCCGAAGATCACGAAGAGCAGGCCCATCAGCTCAAGCTGACGCGGCCACAGCCGGGCAGCCGGATGGCTGGATCGCAGCGAGCGGATGGCCGCGGCGGTGAACAGGATGCCGATGACCCCGAGCGCCACCGCCGGATAACCGGCGTTCGTGCCGGGCACGAGACCGAACAAGGACACCGCGAGCGCGTTGGTGAAGGACAGCAGCGCGGCGGACACGCGCACCTGCCGTATGACGGGTGGACCGGACGGCGCGGCACGCTGCGGGGCGACGGACATGGCGACGAACAGCAGCCCGGTCAGCGCGCCCCCGGCGCTGGCGACGGCCGTGAACAAGTCGCGAGAAGCCCCATTCACCATCGCGCCACCTTATCCATCAAGACGCCTGCCCTGGCTGGCACTGGTGCGTTCCGCCGATGACGCAATCTCCACCCGGGATCCTGCCCGTAAATGGGTTCCGCCCGGGCACCCGGTGCGCTGAGACTTGGCAGGTGGGCATCGTGCCGGGCACAGCGATCTGGGTCGCCCCCGCGCTGCCCGCGGGCATGTCGTCTTGCGAGAGCCAGCCGAGGTCGTTGCACGCGGACCCAGCTGGCCGGTCACCCCCCAAGGAGAGCCAGGATGATCTACCTCATCGTCAAGCTCATCAAGCGCCTGCGCCGAGGCCGTAATCCGCAGGATCCCAAGAGCCCGCCTGGCAGCTGACTACCAGCGGACCCGATACCTGTCGATTGACAATGCATCGGTGATCTACCTATAGTTGCCGTATGGGCGCGGCAGCCACCTGGATGCAGGCATGAACGCCGGCCGGCCGGACCGCCGGCCGGTGACGCCGATGCGGGAGCCCACGTACTTCGTGCTCGCGTCGCTGCTCGACGGCCCGTTGCACGGCTACGCGATCATCAAGCGCGCGGAGCAGATGTCCGGCGGGAGGGTGCGGCTCGCGACCGGCACGCTCTACACGGCGCTGGACCGGCTGACGTCCGAGGGCTACGTCCGGCTGGTCAGCGAGGAGATAGTGGCCGGGCGGATCCGCCGGTCCTACGGTCTCACCGACGACGGCGCGGCGGCGCTGCGTGCCGAGGCTCAGCGGATGGCCGAGGCTGCCCGCCTTGTGACGCGATCGGCGCGGGCTGCGGGCCCTGGCCGGGTCGGCCGGAAGGTGAGGCCTGCGTGACGAGGCTCGAGCGGCACTCCCGGCTGCTGCTGCACGTCTATCCCAAGCAGTACCGCGCGGAGCGCGCCGAGGAGATGCTGGGCACCCTGCTCGAAGCGACCCCGGAGGAGCGGAACTGGCCGCGAGCACGGGACGCCCGCGCGCTGCTGGCTGGCGGCCTGCGGGCGCGGGCCGCGCTGAACAGGCGCCTGCCACTGCGAGCGAATGTCCGCACCGCGGTGTTCGTGGGCCTAGCCGCCTTCCTGGGCTTCAGCGCGGTCGCCAGGCTCAGCAACCTGTATGCCAATGCCGGAGTCATCCCGGGCGGCTGGACCCGGCTACCGTCGTCAGTCGGCTGGACGCCGATCCTCGGCCCGCTGCTTACCTTGGTCGTGGTCCTCGTCGCCTGGTTCAGCCGCCGGCGAATCGCCGTCCTGGCCGCCGCGCTCCCGGCAGCGGCGGCCTTCCTGATCCCGCTCACTGCGTCCTGCTCGGTCCGGCTAGCTGGCCACTGCTACGGGTATGCCCAATTCGGCCAGCCCGTGCGGGGGATCGGATTTTACGAGAGCGTAATCCAGCTGAGCTGCATGACCTGCCTGGTCACGCTGGCAGGCAGTGGCGAGCCCCGGCGCAGCGGGTGGCTGGTGCCACTGGGCCTGGTTCTGCTCTCGCCCGCACTGCTTGAGCTGGGCGGGGGAGTCGCGGAGGTCACTGCCGTGCTGGTGCTGGCAGTCGCCGCCGTCAGCATCGCATGGATCGTCGTCGACGCCCGGCCGATGATCGCGGTGTGCGTGTTCGTGCTGGCGGACTGGCTGGGTGGCGGCGGCAACCTGCTCACGCTGATCTCTAGTCCGGCGGTCACGGTCGTGCTGTTGCCGGGCCTCGGCGCTGCGTTGGCGCTTGCCATCTGGCGGTTGCGCTACCAGTCAGCCCGCACGCCACGGCTGCGGGCCTGAGCGCTAACCGCAGGCCGCCAGGATCGCGTCGCTGACTTGCGCCATGTGCCGTGCACCGGCGGAACGGGAGACCAGCAGGCCGGTCAGGTAGCCAACCGCGAGCTGCCGGTCCGGGTCGGCCCAGCCGATGCACACGTAGCTGCCGTTGTGCCCGAAGGCGCGCGGGCTGGACCCCTGCCCCATCGGGCTGTACCCGCCGCCGGCCCGCGCAGCGCCGCCGCGCTCGCCGCCAAGCTGGAAGCCCTCCGACCACCGGACGTTCAGGTGCAAGTACCGGTCCGGCTGGCCGTCGCTGGACGGCCGGGTCGCCGCGCGGATCGTCTCCGCGCGCAGCACCCGCACGCCAGCCAGTTCGCCACCATTAAGCAGCGCCTGGTACAGCCGGGCGAGATCGCGTGCGGTTGATGACACGCTTGCAGCGGGAACGACGGCCTGACGGGTCGCGGCCCGGTTAACCACCAGTGCCGAGGCGAACTCGGCGGGCCCGCGGCCCGCGACTGGCACGTGCCGCGGCCACTGCCCGGCAGGCAGGCCGAGGAACGTGTCGCGCAGGCCGAGCGGTGCCAGCAGTTCCGCGCGAAGGAAGTCAGCGACCGGCACGCCGGTGACCCGCTGCACCAATTCGCCGAGTATGAAGCCGTAACTGAGCACGTGGTAGGCCGGGACTTCGCCGGGCGGATAGCGTGGCGAGGCACGTTCCACGAAATGAACCGAAGCCGGCCAGTCGCGCATCGCCAGCGCGTCGAGTGCGAAGCTGCGCGCTACCGGCAACCCGCTGCGGTGCTGCAGCACCTGGCGGACCGTGATGGCGGCCTTGCCGTGCTGGCCGAACGCGGGCCAGTACCGTGCGACCGGGTCGTCGAGTGACAGCTCGCCGCGCTCGGCGAGCAGGTGCACGCACAGCGCGACCATCGGCTTGCCCGCGGAGAACAGGAAGAACAGTGAGCCCGCCGTGCAGCCGAACGCGTGGTCGAGCACGACCTCGCCGCGCCGGATCACGCAGAGTTGCGCGGGCACGCGGCGCGCCTGAACGAGCGCGACTGCCGCAGCGAGGTTTGGCGCGCCGGGGTCAGGCGCGCCGAGGTCAGGCTCACCCAGGCCGGGCGGGTCGTGGCCTGATGCGCCAGCCATGCTCAGGCCGGCGCGAGCTTGGCCAGCGTGTCGGCCAGGTCGATGCCGGGCGTCGGCAAGACGGCGATCACCGGAGTGTCCAGCCCGGTTGCGTGGTACTCAGCCACCCGGTCGCGGCACGCCTGCGCCGGGCCGTGCACGACGAGCTCGTCTACTAGCGAGTCGGGGATGGCGGCCAGCGCGCCACGACGGTCGCCGGATTGCCATGCCGTCAGCATCGG
>JASHTT010000022.1 GCA_030040415.1 Streptosporangiaceae bacterium
CGGTCACTTGCGTGCCAACCTCGCCATTGCGGAGAAAGGTCCGCTGCCTGCCGGGATCTATGCGGAGGCCAAGGAGCGGCTGACGCGCGCGGCTGGCTAGTGTGTCTGCCGTGGTCGGCCGCGCCGCGCAGCATCGGGCGGGCGATGTCCTGATCGCCAAGCCGGCCGCGGCGGACTGCGGGCCGCAGCTGGGCGAGGCCGGGCGGCCTACTTGTTATAGGTGCTGTCGGCATCCTGGCCGAACGGGCCCTTGCAGTAGCCGCTCTGCCTGTCGTTGCTGGTCTGGCACTTGTCGCCCTTCTTGACGGCGCCGACCCAGTCTGCCCAGCTAACCGGGTTATCGCCGTTGCCCTGATTCCAGGCGTAGAACGTGGACGGGCCGTTGTAGACGTTGTCGGCCCAGGTGTCGTTCTGGAAGAAGGTGAGTTGAGTCGGGATGACCCAGCCTGGGACGTTGTCCGGGGGCGAGCCGTACTCGGCGAAGATGCCGCCAGCACCGCAGTCGGGCCAGTCCCGGTGGTTGCAGTCGAGGACATCCGCAGGGTCGAAGTCGATCGTATTGCTCGTAACGCTGACGTTCTCGGTGCGCCACAGGCAGCCGTCCCACCAGTCCTCAAGCGGGGACCCGGTTTTGTTGCCGATGTAGTCGGTCGTGTTGATCGACGCTGTCGGCAGGTTAGCGCTGCAGTTGGAGATGGTGAACGGACCCTTCGGGCCGCCGTCGACCAGCGTGCAGATGCCGTCACTGCCATCGGAGCAGTAGCGGTTGGAGTCCTGCCAGAGGAAGATGTTGCCGCCGTTGTTGACCAGCGTGTTCCCGGTGATGACGGACTCGTCGCGATAGGAAGGCTGGTTGGCGCAGGCCGTCTCAGCGCAGGCCGGGACGCCACCGAACGTGGTGTCGCTCCCGCTCTCGCTGATGTAGATAGCTGCCTGAGGGAAGTCCTGGTTCGACAGCCCGTCTATCCAGTCGTTGTTGGCGAGATAGTTGTCTGTGATCGAGAAGTTGTACGAGATCTCTTCGACGATCGCCTCACCCTCATTGCTGGTGATCGTGTTTCCGACGAAGGTGGTGTTCGCATTGTCGGTGTCGACCCAGGCGCCCGGTCCCCAGTTGCCGTGGATGTAGTTGTCCTTGATGGTGACGCCGTTCGTCTGCCAGAGCTTGAAGCCGCCCTCGTCGCCGTCCGGCTGGACCGTGCCGCAGTACGGGTTCCGGTATTTCGGCGGTACAGGGTTGTGGTTGTGCCAGCCGATCGCCGAGTTGTCAAGCAAGCCCTCATAGTCGCAGGTGTCGTTGTAGCTGATCTCGTTATCAACGACCGTGATGCCATAGGGGCCGCCGGTCAGCGAGTCCTCGCCCCAGGAGTTGGTGTCCTCCGACTGGAAGCCGTACTGTCCGTTCAGCGTCAGGCAGTTGTGGCTCAGGACGTTGCCGGAGCCGAGGATGACGCCGGCGCCCGCGACGTTGAGCGTGATCAGGTTGTTCCTGATGACCCAGCCGGTGTTGGAGTCTGGGTTGACCGCAGCGGAGTTGCCGTTCGGCTCGTACTTCTCGATCGTCAGATACTCGATCGTGATGCCGCTCTGATCTCCATCGGTTGAGTTCGAATCGATCGCCCACGCCTGCGAAGACGAGTAGTCGCCGGACAGTATGGAGTCCTGGCCGAGGTAAAAGCCGCCGACGAAGGAATCGCCCGTGTCTGCCATGAGGCTGCCGATATGCGTTCCAGGCAGCAGGTAGTAGACGGTGTGCGGGTCGAGCTGGTAGTTGGCGTAGCTGTGCACGCCAGCTGGCAGGACGACACCCCTGGTGTCGGCCGGGAAGTCAGTTCCTGAGCGGCCGAAAGTGGGCAGCTCCGCGGTCCCGCTGCGGTACCTTCCTGTCTTGCCGTGGTAGCTGAACGGCGACTGCAGAACCGGCCGCCCGCAGATCTGCGGGGCAGATTTCTGTGGGGCGGTATCTCCCTGCAAGCTGAGCGCGTGGCCGCTCACCCCGCTCAGGTAGGTGCACACCGTCGCGAAGGCCAGCACAGACATGCACGCGACGGCCATGACCACGGGACGCTTCGCTGTGGCATGGAGCCACCTGCACGGCATGTCCCGGAGCGTAGCACTGGCATGATCCGGGCGGGAGCATCCGCTTATCGGGGCAGCTAACTGCGCCTCGCGACGACGATGTACGCGGTCCCGAGGAGCCTGCGCCAGCCGCTCCGTTGCCACGTGCGGTCCAACGGGACCCGGCTGGCCCGGCGCACCATGGCCGGCAGCCGGTCGAGCGGTGGGACCATCGGCGTGATGTCGTAATGGACAACGTCGACAGGTATCAGCCCGGCATGCCTCATCAGCTGCTGCAGCCGGCTAGCCGGCACTGCGCGGATGCCGGTCAACCGCGCTACGTGGCGCCGGCCGCAGGGGACGCCGAAGAGCCTCTCGAAGACGCCAACTAGCCGGACCAGCGGCCAGTACAGCATCCACTCAGTCAGCCGGTACGGGCTCAGCGGGTTCAGCATCGTCAGGATCACCAGGCCATCCGGTCTTGTGATCCTGGCAATCTCGCGTATAGCGGATCGGATGTCCGTGTACTCAAGCGCGCCCATGACAAGCGCGATGTCAAAGGTCGCCCCGCCGAATGGCAGCGCTTCGAGCTGGCCGACGGTCGCGTGGACCGTGCCCACGTCTTTCACGTTCTCGGTGCAGTACCTGATCATCGCCGCGGACTGGTCAAGCACGGTGATGGAAAACTCGCCAGGCCGACTCTGCAGCAGCAGGCGTGCCATCATCCCTGGCCCGCAGCCGGCGTCTAGGAGAGAGCCGCCGGAGTGCTGGCTCAGGATCTGCTGGACGAGGTGATGGCGCGAGCGAACTGTGCGGCCGGACGCGGAGCGGCCGGTGTATTCCGCATAGGACGCGGCGGCCTGCGCGGTGTCGTACTGGGCAGTAACACGCTCCTTCCGCACCGTACTGCCCTGCAGGAGTCCCATATCAGCCAGTGTGCGCACTGGGTCAGCCATAGGCGACGGCATTTTGCTAATCTTTGACACTTGGCCGCAGAATTAATGGCGCGTTTGCGGAACTTACCGCATGGCCGTACCGCAGGGTAAACCGAATGGAGTAGTTCGCTTGCGCAAATAGGTACTTTGCAGGAGCAAACCAGTTCATCGGAGCAGAGTCGCAGCTGTCGCCAGGGCAGGCGCAAGACGATCGCGCTGTGACATGACAGTGACCGGCAGCGGCCATGAGATAGCCAATTCGGGATCGTCGAACGCAATCGTCACGTCCTCGGTTGGGTCGTGCGGGCGGTCGATCCGGTAGGACACATCCGCAGGCTCGGTGAGAGCCTGGAAGCCGTGCGCACAGCCGGCCGGCACGAACACCGTTACCTGTTCCTCCCCAGTCAGCTCGAAGCTCTCCCAGTTCCGGTAGGTAGGCGAGGCCGGCCGCAAGTCCAGCACGACGTCGAAGATCGCGCCGTAGGAGCATCGTACGAGCTTCGCCTCGCCGCTACCGCGGCGCACGTGCAGTCCCCGCACCACGCCCTTGGCTGACCGCGAGATGCTGTCCTGAGTGAACGCCGCTGGCTCGATCCCGGCCGCGCGCATCACATCGGCGTCAAAAGTACGGCAGAAATAGCCGCGCTCGTCCCGACGGGGCACAGGTGTGAACAGCAGCGCGCCATCAATGCGCGGCACCGCACAGACGTCCATTCGATGTCCTTTTCAGTGAGCGCGCAGCCAACATTGAGCTAGCCCTCAGGTCACGATGCCAAGACATATTGGCTTGACCAAGACAACCAGCGACGCTCCGAGGGAAGCGCCACTGGTGCCGGGCATGCCCGAACCGTCCGGTCGCCCGGCCATGAGAACCGCGAGAGCCCGGCATTGATACAAATGCTTTGCGGATTGCCGGATCACCTGGCTTAAGCCCGCTTGGCTCGCCAGCACTTAGTGGTCACGGCCGTATCATCACGGCCTGCCGAGCGCTCCTATACACACGCTGGCGCGATCGCGCCGAACGGCCGCGGCTGCGTCACCGCGGTGCCGTCGGTGTCCCCGCCAGCACTGAACGGCCCGGCCGTTTAGGCGTCGCTGGTGTGCTGGGGAGGCGAGAGGGACGCGATGAAGGTTGCGGTGGCCGGTCTTGGCTACGTCGGTACGGTAACGGCCGCCTGCCTGGCGGCCAACGGCCACGACGTGTGGGGCATCGACGTCGATACGGCCAAGATTGATGACGTGCGGCGCGGCCTCAGCCCGGTGGCGGAGCCGGGCCTGGACACTCTTGTGGCTGCGGCAGTCAGCAGTGGTTCGCTGCACGCGACAACGTCGTACGTCGAGGCATTCGATCGGGCTGATGTCTCGCTTGTCTGCGTCGGCACGCCGTCCACACCACGCGGTGCGACGGACCTGACCTATATTCGGCGCGCCGTCGATGACATCGCCACCGCCTTGCGTGTGGTTACTCCGCCTGCCGGCAGGCACCACAGCGTGGTCATCCGCAGCACTGTGCCGCCGGGGACTGTCGAGGAAGTGGTGACTCCCGCCCTTGCGGGACTGGCTGACAGCGGCATCGGCTGCGGCGCCGCGATGTGCCCCGAGTTCCTCCGCGAAGGCTCCGGGGTCGCCGACTTCTATCAGCCGCCGCTGATCGTGGTCGGGACCGCGGACCAGCGAGTTGCCGCGTCGATGACCAGCCTGTTCGGCTTTCTCGAACAGCCAGTGCAGGTAGTGGACGTCCGTATTGCCGAGGCGCTGAAGTATGCCTGCAATGCGTTCCACGCGACCAAGGTTTCCTTCACCAACGAGGTGTCGCGACTTTTCCGCCTGCTCGGCGTGAACTCACGCGAGGTCATGTCGCTGTTCTGCCAGGACCAGGTGCTGAACGTCTCGCCGGCCTACCTCAGGCCGGGCTTCGCGTTTGGCGGCTCGTGCCTGCCCAAGGACCTGCGGTCGCTGCTGTACCTGGCCCGGGTAAACAGCGCAGACATGCCACTGCTTGCCGGGACGCTGGCCACCAACGACCTGGTGATCAGCGAGGTCGTTGACCGCGTGGTCGCCCACCAGGTGCGCACGGTGGCCCTGCTGGGCCTGAGCTTCAAGATGAACACCGACGACCTGCGCGAGAGCCCCAACGTGGAGCTTGCCGAGCGGCTCATCGGCAAGGGCTTCGACGTGCGCATCTACGACGAGGTGGTCAACCCGGCGCGGCTTATCGGCGCGAACCGCCGCTACGTCGAGGCCAAGCTGCCACACCTTGGGCGGCTGCTGACGCACCAGCCGGCCGAGGCGCTGCGCGGGGCTGACGTAGCGATCGTGTCGGCGTACGACCAGCCGGTGCGGGACGCACTGGCGCAATTGCCCCCGCGGTACGTCATCGATCTGTCAGGCCGGCTTGGCGCGCAGATCGAGGCGCTGCCGGGCTACGAGGGGCTCAGCTGGTGAGCCGCCGCGTCCTGATCATCGTCCAGAACCTTCCGGTTCCGTTCGACCGGCGGGTCTGGCTGGAATGTCAGGCGCTGGTCGCGGCCGGCTTCGAGGTGAGCGTGGTCTGCCCGAAGGGCAAGGGTGACCCTGCTTACCAGGTCATCGACAGTGTCCGGCTGTACAAGTATCGGCCGTACGCGCCGGGAGGCAGCAAGATCGGCTTCGTCAACGAGTACCTCTACTCGTTTGCAGCCACCGCACGGCTCACCCTGAAGGCGCGCCGGGCTGGCCGGTTCCAGATCCTGCAGGCGTGCAACCCGCCGGACATCTTCTGGCCGATCGCGCTGGTGCTGCGCGCGGTGGACCGCACCAGGTTCGTGTTCGATCATCATGACCTCTGCCCCGAGCTGTTCCGGTCCCGTTTCCCTGACGGCCCGGCGCTGCCGTACCGGGGGCTGCTGGCGCTGGAGCGGCGCACCCACCGCACCGCGGACCACGTGATCTCGACCAACGACTCCTACCGGGCCATCGCCATCGAACGGAGCGGTAAGTCGCCGGCCGACGTCACCGTGGTGCGCAGCGGTCCAGACCCGGAGCGGCTTGTTCGCGGGGCAGCGAAGCCGGAGCTTCGGCGCGGCCGCCGGTACCTGGCCGCTTACATCGGCGTGATGGGCCCGCAGGATGGGGTGGACATCGTGGTGCGTGCCGCTGCGGTCGTGGTCAACGAGCTGAAGCGCGGCGACATCGCGTTCACCCTGATCGGCTCGGGTGACTGCTTCGACGAACTGGTGGCACTCCGCGACGAACTCAACCTGGCCGGCCATGTCGAGTTCACCGGCCGGGCGCCAGACGAGCTGGTGGCTGAGATCATGTCGACCGCAGACGTCGGCCTGTCGCCTGACCCGCTGAATCCGCTCAACGACGTGTCCACCATGAACAAAACCATGGAGTACATGGCCTACGAGCTTCCTGTTGTCGCTTTCGAGCTTCGTGAGACCCGAGTGTCAGCCGGTGACGCGGCCGTCTACGTCACGCCGAACGACGTGCACGAGTATGCCCGCGCAATCGTGGCGCTGATAGACGACGAGCCCAGACGCGCCCAGCTTGGCAAAACCGGTCGGGTCCGGGTGGAGCAGGAGCTGGCCTGGCGACACCAGGAGCGTGCCTATGTCGGCGTGTACCGGGCGCTGGCCGGCATCGGTGAGGCGGTAGCAGCCGACGGGGTTGGCGACCTGCGGTCCGGGGGCTGACATGTGCGGGATAGCGGGCGCTTACCAGCAGGCCGACGGCCGGAAACTGGTCGACATTATGACCGACCGGATCGCGCACCGCGGCCCGGACGCGGTCGGAACCTGGAGTCACGAGGACGACCGGTTCGCGGTGCACCTGGGCCACCGCCGGCTGTCGATCATCGATCTCAGCACCGCCGCGGACCAGCCGCTGCGCAAGGACGGTCTCACCCTCAGCTACAACGGCGAGCTGTACAACTACCGGACGCTCCGGGCGGAGCTGACCGCCCGTGGTTCCCGGTTTGTCACCCAGTCCGACACCGAGGTCGTGCTGGAGGCGTGGCGCGCCTGGGGAGCGGCGGCGCTATCCAGGTTCCGCGGCATGTTCGCGTTCGCGCTGGCTGACGAGCGTACCGGCGAGCTGATCCTGGCCCGTGACCCACTCGGCATCAAGCCGCTGTATTACCTGCGCCGTGGCGACGGCGTCGTGTTCGCGTCCGAGCTGAAGGCGCTGGTCTCGGCGGTCGGCTCCGAGCTACGGATAGAGCCGGGCGCGCTGGTGGCCTCGATGCTGTACTACTGGGTGCCCGAGCAGCGCTGCGCAATCGACGGGGTGGCCAAGCTGCCGGCCGGCTCGTGGGCGAGCTGCCAGCCGGACGGCACGCTGACGGTCCGGCAGTACTGGAACGTCGCCGACGTGGCCGCACGGGCGGCGCAGGGGCCGCCCGCCGACCTAGGCGAGGTCATCCAGGAGTCCGTGACCGCGCATCTCGTCGCGGACGTGCCTGTGTCCAGCTTCCTATCTGGCGGCCTGGACTCGAGCATCGTCACCGTGCTGGCGCACAAGGCGGAGACGGGGATCGACGCCTACACCATCGCGTTCCGGCCGGAGGACCAGCGCTTGGAGGCAATGCCGGACGACGCGGTGTACGCCAGGAAGGTCGCTGCGCAGTTCGGGATCAAACTGCACGAGATCGAGATCTCGCCCGACATCGTGACCATGCTGCCGCGGATCGTCGACGTTCTGGACGAGCCGATCGGCGACCCGGCCGCGATCAACACGGTGCTGATGTGCGAGGCGGCGCGCGAGCGCGGGGTGAAGGTCATCCTGTCCGGCATGGGCGCGGATGAGCTGTTCGGTGGCTACCGCAAGCACCTGGCCTGCATGCTGGCAGGCCGCTACAGCAGGCTGCCCGGACCCGTCCGCGCAGCCGCCCGGTACGCGGTGGGCCAGCTGCCAGTCAGCGCGGCAGG
>JASHTT010000250.1 GCA_030040415.1 Streptosporangiaceae bacterium
AAGGTGCCGTAGCCGGCCACCGGCCCGCCGGTGGTGGTGTCGAACCACCCTTCCAGGGTCCGCGGCGCCGCGCCGGAAGGCAGCGACACCGCGGCGCTGCCGGCTTCCCCGTTGCCGTTGTCGGCGATGGCGGTGGCTTGGTCGCTGGCCAGCGGGCCGGGCTGGGCCACCGTCACATCCGCCGTGTCATAACTGCCAGTGGCTCCGTGGCCAGAAGAGTCGGCCATCGGACCGAGGGAGACGTCGGCCAGCCGGTAGAACACCGACGGCCCGGCCGCCAGCACCGTCGACGCATACGTCGAAGCAGCCCCGGTTACCTTGAAGGTTTTCGTAACGGCCGGTCCGTCACCCCAGGGGTCCATGGCAATAACCCGGAAGGTGTAGGCGCCAGCCGGCAGGCCGGTGAGCGGGGCGGCGGTGCCATCTCCGGACGTGGCGACGCTCGGCGTGCCGTGACGGGCCCCCAGCGCGCTAACCAGGTAACCGGTGACAGGCCCGTCGATCGCGGTGGCGTGCCCCCACGTCACGTCTACTGCGTTAGGCCCGGCAGCGGCTACATTGATGTCCTTGGCCACGGTGGGCCGGCTGTAGCCGGAGGCGGCGAAGTGGGCCGCGACCGTGGCCGCCGTGAGCGCCGCGGGATACACCGCGACGTCGGCGACGTCGCCGTCGAAGGGCTTGTACCAGCCGGAGATGTCGGAGGCGACCGAAAGGTCAGTGGGGCCGACAGTGTCAAGGGTCCCGGAGAACGAGGAGCTACCCACCAGTTGGCCGTCAAGGTAGGCGTCGACGGCAGTTCCGTCGAAGGTAACGGCGATCAGGTGCCACTGTCCGTCGTCGAGCGGCCGTGGAGTGGGGAACTGAATCTCGTCGTCGAAGCCATCGACGCCGATGTTCTGGGGACCAACCGAGACGATGAACGCCTCGTCGGTGGTCAGCTGGCCATAGCCGACGACCGCCTGATCCGGCGTCGCGCTGGTGGTGTTGATCCAGGCTTCCACCGTTCGGGCGTCGTCGCCTAGCGGCAGCGCTGGGCTCGCCGTGCCGATGCCGTCGCAGCAGGTTGTGTACCCCGCTGACGGGGCCGGGTCAGAGGCCAGCGCGGCCTCCTGGCCAAGGGTCTGCTGGCCCGAGTAGGTCCCGTCAGCGTCCTGCCCGGAGGAGTCGGCCATCACCGTGCCGCTCGGGTCGTCCAGCCGGTAGAACACCGAGGGCGCGCTGGCCAGCACGGCACTCAGGTAAGTGCTGGCCAAACCGGTAGGCGTGACGGCAGGCGTCGTGGCCGCGGGGCCATCGCCGCAGCTGTTCTCGGCCAGCACGGAGAACGTCGCGGCCCCGCCGCCCGACAACCCGGTCAGTGTCGCCGATTTGCCGCTGCCGCTGGTCGCGATCGACACCCCGGCATCTGGCCCGGAAGCCTCACGCAGCACATACGCAGTAAGGGCGTGCCCGTTGGCTTTCGCCGCCGTCCAGGTCACCGTGACCCGATTGGCGCCGGCTGAGGCAGTGACCGTCGCCGGGGCGGAGGGCAGCGCGCAAGACAGCGGCATCGGCGTCAGACGACGCCGGCGCACGGTCGCGTGAGTAGCAGCTAACCCATGCTGCTGGGTCACGCTCGGCGTCGCACTGGCCGCCCCGGCCGGGGCGAACACCACGAGGACGAAGGGCACCGCAGCCGCCAGCGCGGCCGCTGAGTAGACGACCACGGTGCGGGTGCGGACCATCGTTCCCCCCTCGGCCTGGTTACCGGGAGGAGCCCGCTGACACTGCACATGCCAGAGCCCCGCGCTCCCCATCGCGAGTATGCGGCTCTCGCGATGCCGCGGCCAAGTGTGGAAACCCACACAGATTGACGTCGCTGAACTGCGGCGCGCCTCCAGGGTCCGGCCGCTAGCAGGGAGGCGCTGCGAGTGCCCGCGACGCGCGGAGGGTTGCGAGCAGCGCGAGCGCGGCGGCGGCCAGCGCGATGTAGGCGCCGTAACTCCAGCCGAAACTCGCGCCGATCTGCAGCTGGAGTCCGGCGAACCCGGCTGGTGAGCTGACCGTGGTCGCTGACGGCTTGGCGAGGAACGCGAGCAGCACCAGCAGGAAGCTCAGCCCGGTCGCGCCGATCACTAGCTGTTGCTGGCTCGGCAGCCTGGCCGGGGTTCGTTCAACCAGGTCAGGCATCACGAGGACGAGGAGCACGACGAGCACGAGGGCGAACACCAGCCACAGGTAGCCGTGCGCGGCAGTGCCGGAGACGGAGCCGGTGAACTTCTTGCCGCCTACCGTGGCCGTCACGCTGAACCAGGGCAGGAACAGCGAGATCAGCGTGGCGACCGCGGTGAAGCCGATGAACACCTCGGATGGGGTCCACCTGCCGACCGCCGGTGCAGTGGCCTGCGGCCACGAGTTGGCGGCTAACGGCGTCTGAAGCGTCGGCCGCTCTGGCTGAATGTCGTCAGCGGGTGGGAAGGGACTGGTCAAGGTATCGCCTCCTTGACTGCGGGGTGCAGATTGCCGATCCTAGTCAGCTGTCCTGCCAGACTGCTCTGAAACGGCCGCTTGGGCCGTACCGCCGTGCCCTGGCCGCCTAGCCGCGCTGGCTAGACTCGCCCAGTGTGAGCCTGTCCATCGGCATCGTCGGTCTCCCCAACGTCGGTAAGTCGACCCTGTTCAACGCGCTGACCAGGGCCAACGCGCTTGCTTCGAACTACCCGTTCGCCACGATCGAGCCGAACGTCGGCATCGTGGGCATTCCGGACGCCAGGCTCGAGGCCCTCGCGAAGCTCTACGACTCGGCCAGGATCGTGCCGGCCACGGTGCGCTTCGTGGACATTGCAGGCCTGGTTCGCGGCGCGTCTGCCGGCCAGGGGCTGGGGAACCAGTTCCTCTCGCATATCCGCGAGACCGACGCGATCTGCCAGGTCGTCCGCGTATTCACCGACCCCGACGTCAGCCACGTTGATGGTGACGTCTCGCCGGAGCGCGACATCGAGACCATCGCGACCGAGCTGATGCTCGCCGACTTGCAGACGCTGGAGAAGGCAGTGCCGCGGCTGACGAAGGAGGCCAAGTTCGCTAAGGACAGGGAACGGGCCAAGGTCGCCGACTCGGCCGTCCGCGCGCAGCAGTTGCTGGACGGCGGCACGACCTTGTTCGCCGGCGCGGCAGATGCCGGGATAGACCTGGCGGACGTGCGTGACCTGCACCTGATGACCGCCAAGCCGTTCGTCTACGTGTTCAACGAGGACGACGCCGAACTCGCCGACGAGGCACTGCGCAAGCGGCTCGCAGCGCTCGTGGAACCCGCGCAGTCGGTGTTCCTCGACGCGAAAACCGAAGCCGAGCTGGCCGAACTTGAGCCGGACGAAGCGGCGGAGATGCTTGCCGAGCTCGGCATGGGCGAGCCGGGCCTCGCGCAGCTTGCGCACGCGGGCTTCGCCGCGCTTGGCTTGTCGACGTTCCTGACGGCCGGGCCCAAGGAAGCACGGGCCTGGACGATACCGTCCGGGGCCACGGCGCCCGAGGCTGCCGGGGTGATCCACAGCGACTTCCAGCGGAATTTCATCAAGGCGGAGATCGTCTCGTTCGATGACCTGATGGCCGCGGGCTCGGTAGCCGCAGCCCGCGCCGCGGGCAAGGCACGCATCGAGGGCAAGGACTACGTCATGCAGGACGGCGACGTGGTCGAATTCCGCCATGGAAGCGCATGACGCATCGAGGCGGCATGAGCTGGGCGCGAGAAGTTCAAGGCGTGGACGGCTGTGTCACTGGCAGCAGGCGCAGGCTTAACCGGGCCCGCTGCACCGGGGCGGCAGCACATACCGGTTGAACGTAGTTTCGCGGAACTGATACGCAACTGTTGCGGCGGAGTAATGCTCGCGGCCGAGGCTGGGTGCCGGCTGCGCATCGTGAAGGTGGTCGCAGGATGGCCGGTTACTTCGCTCGCGCCCGGCAACGGCTGGGCACCCTGCTGTGGGCGGGCCTTGTGTCCGCTGCTGTCGCGGCAGCGCTGCTGGCCGTGGTCTTTGTTGCCTCGCCCGTCGGCGCGTCGTCAGCGCCTGGCCGCGCAGCGACCGGGCGCGGGTACTTGTACTGGTCCGACACGATCTGCGTTGGCCGCGGCAAAGGGCCGCCGACGTACCACCGCGCCATGATCGGCCGCGCCCGGCTCAACGGCACCGATATCCGCCCGAAGTTCATCCCCGGAGCGTCGTTCCCCAGCGTGGTACTGGTCTTCCGCGGGGACCTGTACTGGGCCAACACCGCAGCATGCCCGAAGGGCGCCGGCACGATCGGCCGGGCCCGGCTGAACGGTACCGACGTCAACCAGAAGTTCATCACCGGCGCTAGCGAGCCGATCGGCCTGACGGCCGACGGCGGTTACCTGTACTGGGCGAACAACGGCACCGGCACGATCGGCCGCGCCAAGCTGAACGGCGCCGATGTCAACCAG
>JASHTT010000251.1 GCA_030040415.1 Streptosporangiaceae bacterium
CGGATCCCGCAGCCAACGCACGTCCTGACCGGTGCCTCTATTGTCCTCACCTGGAGAACCCCTGTTGTCCCTCACCAGGGACAGGGTTGTCCTTAACTAGTTCAGCTTACCGTGCCGCCCTGTAAGGCCCGAGCATCGGCAGCGTCGGGCGAACCGGGTGCCTCCGCTGCCTCGCCAACCGCCGTGCTGCCAACCGCTGCCGTGCTGCCAACGGCCGTGGTGCCAACGGCCGTGGTGCCAACCGCTGTCTTGCCAACCGCGGGGGCGCCACCTACGGCGTCGCTGGCCACGGCACCGACCGGCGCGGCATCAACCGCCACATCGGGCGCGGCCGAGGCAGCAGCGGGACCGGAGACCGCGGTGTCCGGCTTGATGTCGATCCGCCAGCCCGTCAGCCTGGCCGCAAGCCGGGCGTTCTGCCCCTCCTTGCCAATGGCCAGCGACAGCTGGTAATCGGGCACGATGACTTGCGCCACCTGGGCCTCGGCGTCCACCACTATCACCCTCGACACCCTGGCCGGCGACAGCGCGTGCGCCACGAACTCGGCCGGATCTGCCGAGTAGTCCACGATGTCGATCTTCTCGCCGTGCAACTCAGCCATGACGTTCCGCACCCTCGAACCCACCGGCCCGATGCATGCGCCCTTGGCGTTGACGCCGGCCTGGTGCGAGATCACCGCGATCTTGCTCCGGTGGCCCGCCTCGCGGGCGATCGCGGCTATCTCCACCGCGCCCGACGCGATTTCTGGCACTTCGAGGGCAAAGAGCTTCTTGACCAGATTGGGGTGGGTGCGCGAGAGCGTGACCGACGGGCCGCGGTATCCCTTGCGGACATGCAGTACGTAGCAGCGCAGCCGTTCGCCGTGCACGTACCGCTCTCCTGGCACTTGCTCCGCTGGCGGCAGAATCGCTTCGAGCTTGCCGAGGTCGACAAGCACCGCTCGGGGGTCCTTGCCCTGCTGGATCACGCCCGCGACGACGTCTCCCTCGCGGCCCGCGTACTCGCCGAAGGTCAGTTCGTCCTCGGCATCGCGCAGCCGCTGCAGTATGACCTGCCGGGCCGTCGTCGCCGCGATCCGGCCGAAGCCGGCTGGGGTGTCGTCGTACTCCCCCGCTGGCTCACCTTCCGGGTCGGTCTTGGTCGCCCAGACGGTGACGTGGCCGCTGCTCCTGTTTACTTCCACCCTGGCGGTGGGCGCAGCCCCATCGCTGCGGTGGTACGCGACCAGCAGCGCGTCTTCGATGGCCTTGATCGCCAGTTCCATGGATATGTCCTTCTCGGCCTCCAGGCTCTTCAGGACATTCAGGTCGATGTCCACCTAGTCCTCCTTCCCTGCCCCCGTGCCTGGACCAGCAGCGCCTCGACCAACAGCGCCTGGACCAGCTGCGCCTGGACCAGCTTCGTCGTCAGCCTCGTCGTCGAGCCTGCCAAACTCGACCTGCACCCGGCCCGCCCCCAGTTCGGCGTAGTCGTAGTCGCGCAGCACCCCGTCGCGCTCAATCGTCACGCCCCGCTCACTCGTGCC
Organism: Streptosporangiaceae bacterium; assembly: GCA_030040415.1. Classification (GTDB taxonomy): domain Bacteria; phylum Actinomycetota; class Actinomycetes; order Streptosporangiales; family Streptosporangiaceae; genus JAJYUU01. The sequence goes on from JASHTT010000251.1 coordinate 1,527, forward strand.
GGCAATACGGCCAGTGATCGGGGCGGCACCGTTACCTTGAGCCGCGTCGTGCTCGCCCGCGAGCGGCACGACAACCAACCGGCCGACAGCGCGACGCCAGTGGCGCGGTTGCGTCAGAGGCCTGTCCACGCCGGGAGACGACACCTCGAGCGTGTACGGAAGGTCACCCATCTGATCGCTGCTGTCGAGCTTGGCGGACAGCTCGCGGCTGGCCAGCGCGATGTCGTCGAGGCTCACGCCGCCGTCGGCGTCGATGACCACGCGCAACAGCCTGCGCCGTCCGACGGTGGTCACCTTGATGCTCTCCAGGTCCATGTCCATGGCCCTGACCACGGGCTCAAGGAGGCGACCGAGGCGGTCGCGGTCTGGCGCCGGCCCAGCAGGGACGCCGCCAGGCGTTCGGCCAGCACGCGGCCTAGCTTCGTCCCGGGCGCTAGTCCTGGCCCGGGCGGGCGAACCGTGACGGGAGCTACCGCCCATGCCGACCTCCTCGCCGCGACCTGTGCTGTTATACGCGCTGTCATCTAGCCTAGCCTTGCAACGAAGGGCTGAACCCAGGAGGAGACAGGCCGGTGCAGCGCGCCATGCCCAGCCGGAGGGCCGTGCTCGCCGCCTCCGCAGTTGCCTTGCCACTGCTGGTGACCGGGTGCAAGGGCGTGCAGGTACTCGGAACCCCGCCGCCTCCGCCGGTCGACGTGACGGTGCTGCGAGCCGCAATCAGGGCAGAAGAGGTCATGGTGGCCAGCTACACCGCGGCGCTGACCGCCGGCTCCGGCAGCCCGACTGTGCAGGCCGCGCTGGCCGACGTGCTGGCGCAGCACCGCCAGCACCTGAGCCAGCTCAAGGCTCGGCTGGTGGAACCCGGGGCGGACGCCGCCGTGCGGCAGCCCCCGGTCCGGGCCCTGGTGCTGCCAGCCAGCCTGGCCGGCACGCTGCACGTCCTGGAAAGCGCCGAGCTGTCGGCCTCGGACCGGCTGGTCGCGGATCTGCCGGCGCTGCCACCGGCGCTTGCCCAGCTGTTCGCCAGCATTGCCGCCTCCGAGGCCACGCACGCGCCGTTCCTGACCGCCTCGTTCGCGCGCGCCGGCCGGGTGGCGCGATGACCGCTCCGGCCCCCTCGCCCGGCGCCACTTCGGCAGCTGCCGTCGCCGCCATGCAGGCGGCCCTGGCGGCCGAGCAGGCCGCGAGCTACGGGTACGGCGTCCTCGGCGCGCACCTGTCCGGCGCGTCGCAGCAGGCCGCCAGCACCGACTGGGTGGCCCACGAGGTAGCCGCCGACCAGCTCGAGACGCTGCTCCGCGCCGCCGGAGCGCAGCCGCACCCGGCGGCAGTCGGCTACCAGCTGCCGTTCGCGGTCCAGTCGGCGGCGCAGGCCACGGCGCTCGCCGTGCTCCTGGAGGACCGGGTTGCCCAGGCCTACCTGGCGATGGTCGCGCTCAGCGACACGACGCTGCGTGAGTTCGGCGGCCGGCAGGTGCGCGCCGCGGCGCTGCGCGCCGCGGCGTGGCGAGGGACGACTGTCGCCTTTCCGGGACTTTCGGCGGGCGACCTGCGATCCCGCTAGCTCGCCTTCGCGCCGACCGGGTCCCGCGCGGCAAGCACGCGGCTGATCATGGCGGCCGCACCGTCGGTGTCCTCGCCTAACGCGATCTGCTCGGCCCAGGACCACCAGAACCACCACAGCCCGTCTTCCGCACGCCCTGCGTAGACGTCCTCGGCCAGCGACGCCGCGGCCGGATTTACCACGTGGAGGCTCGGCACGCGGCCCGGCGGCGTCATCAGCCTCGTACGCAGGCCGCGGTCCGCCAGTGCTCGCGCGAGCTCCTCGAGCCTCGCAAGGTTCTTCTCAGCCGTCACGCGAGTCACTCCCGGTAGTGAAGCAATAGCGTAAAGTAATGGCGACGGGTTTAGCATGCTCCGGCCGAGTTAAATCTGCAACATGCACTTGGAAATTCGCAGACAGCCATTGCAAGCTTGTCTTGGTGAAATCCCGCGAAACCTGGACGGAAGGACAACGGCGCGGCCACACTGAGTCGCATCGAATGGTCCTGCATGGAGGTGAGCCCTTGCCAGGTGCGCAGAGCCCCACGGTACGGCGGCGTCGGCTTGCCGCCGAACTCCGGCGCCTGCGCGAGACTGCGGGGCTGACTTGCGAGGAAGCGGCGGACAGGCTGGAGTGCTCGGCATCCAAGATCAGCCGAGTGGAGACCGGGCGGGTCTCGGTCACCCCGCGGGATGTGCGCGACCTGCTCGAGATCTACGGCGCCCCGGCCGAACTCACCGAAGCCCTGATCTCGCTGGCCCGGGAATCCCGGCAGAAGGGCTGGTGGCACGCGTTCGGGGACAGCGTTCAGCCGCACTTCGCCATGTACCTCGGCATGGAGAGCGAGGCCAGCGAGATAAGGGTCTACGCGGTCAGCCGGATTCCCGGCTTGCTGCAGACGACCAACTACGCCAGGGCGGTCATGGTTGCCGAGTTAGTGCACCGGCCGAACGCCAACCTGGAGCGCGTGGTCGCGATGCTCGCGGAACGCCAGCGGCTGGCCAGCGCCAGCGGACCGAAGATCTGGGCCGTGCTCGACGAGGCTGTTGTGCGCCGTCACGTCGGCGGACCCGAGGTGATGCGAGCCCAGCTCGAGTACCTGCTTGAAGTCGGCACGAGGCCGGGCATCTCCGTCCAGGTCATCCCGTTCAGCGGCGGTGCCCATCCGGCGCTGGGCAGGCCGTTCACGATCCTGGCCTTCCCCGAGCCTGTCGATCCCGACGTCGTGCACGTGACGGGCCTCACCAGCGCGCTGTGGGTCGAGGACATCGCCGACGTGCACACCTACAACCTGTACTTCAACCACCTGTGCGCGACGGCATTGTCATTCGACGACTCTGCCGCCCTGATCATGGCAGCGCTCAAGGAACTTTAACGGCCAGCGGCGCGGGCAGCGGCTCGGCGTGCAGCACGGTAAGCCGGGACACCGCACGGGTCAGCGCCACGTACAGCCGCTGCAGGCCTCGTGCTTCGGCTGCCGCGATCTGGGCCGGCTCGAACACGATCACCTGGTCGAACTCGAGGCCCTTGGCCATCGTCACAGGCACGACGCTGATCAGCCCGCCGACTGCCGCACACCTGGTGCAGTACGCCGTTCAGTTCGCGCGCGGACGCCAGGTCGGTGCCGAACGGCTTCTCGATGATCACTCTCGATCGCGGCGTGGCCAGCTTGGCCTGGCCCAGCATCTCCACCATCGACTCGAATGCGCTGGGTGGCACCGCTAGATGGAAGAGCCTGCGCGGCTTGCCGC
>JASHTT010000252.1 GCA_030040415.1 Streptosporangiaceae bacterium
CGGGGATCCTCGCGCTGGCTTTCAACTTGCGGCTGGCCATCACCGGGCTGCCGCCGGTCTTCCCCGAGCTCGAGTCCGTACTGCACGTATCAGCCGGCAGCCTGGCCGTGCTCGCGGCGTTGCCCGTGCTGTGCTTCGGCGTGTTCTCCGGCACGGCGGCTCCGCTGGCCCGCCGGTTCGGCGAGGAGCGGGTGCTCGGCGCCGCGCTCTGCCTGCTCGCGCTTGGCCTGGTGGCCCGCGGCCTGGCGCCGTCGGTACTGCTATTCCCCGGCACGATCGTGGCTGGCGGCTCGATCGCGCTGCTGAACGTGCTGCTGCCGAGCCTGGTGAAGCGGCGGATGCCAGCACGGGCTGGCTTGGTGATCGGGTGCTACCTGCTCATGCTGGCGGTCGGGGCGATCGTCGCCTCGCTGATCGCCGTGCCGTTGTTCACCGCGGCAGGCAGCGGGCACGCGGCCGCGGGGCTCAACCTGGCTATCTGGGCGGCCCCGGCGCTGCTCGCGGCGCTGATCTGGACGCCGCAGTTGCGGTACCGGACGACGCCGGAGCCCGGCGACGCGGGGATCGCAGGGCCCGGGCGGGGCGCGCGTGGCGGTGCCCTCGCGATGGGCCGCAGCTTCCTGGCCTGGCAGGTGACGCTGTTCATGGGGTTTCAGAGCCTGGCCTACTACGCGACGCTGTCCTGGTTCCCCACGATGTTCCGGGACCGGGGCGTGACCGCTGCGCACGCCGGTGACCTGCTCGCGCTCATGAACCTGGGCAATGCGGTGACCGCGATGCTGCTTCCCGTGCTGGCGCAGCGCGCGAAGGACCAGCGCGCGCTGGCGGTGCTGTCCGCGGCGGCGACGGGGGCGGGCCTCGCGGGAGCCGCGTTCGCGCCAACCGCCGGCGCTGCGGAGTTCATGGTGCTGCTCGGCCTCGGCCAGGGCGCCACGCTCGGGCTTGCGATCTTCTACACGATGGCGAGGGCACCCGATGCGCGCACTGCGGCGTCGTTGTCGGCGTTCGCGCAGGGGGCTGGGTACCTCATCGCGAGCACCGGTCCGCTGGCTATTGGATTCCTGCACACGGCGACCGGCGGCTGGACCGTGCCGAACTGGGTGCTGCTGTGCGTCGCGGTGGTCGAACTGATCACCGGCTGGCTTGCGGGCCGGGCGCGGATGGTACCCAAGCCCGGTCAGTCGCCGGCCGAAGTGACCTGACCCGGCGGCTTGCTGCGCTAGGAGTACGGCCTCGGCTGCCGTGTGAGCCACTGCCAGAATGAGCGCCGCGGCAGCCGGACCACCAGGTTGCCGCCGATAATCCGGCCGGAGACCTCGACCCGCAGGGTTACCGGCCCCGGACGGTCGGTGCCCTTGCCGAAATGCATGTTGCCGCCGCGCATGGCCAGGTCGTCCGTGTCGACGACGATCCCCGGCCTGGTCACCAGGGTCAGGTTGCCGCCGCGCAGGTCCGCGTCGACGCTCAGGGTCGGCTGGCTGACCACGGCCTGCGTGAGGTCGAGCTTGACGTTGCCGCCGGCAACCTTGGCCTCGATGTTCGCCGGCACGACCCAGCGGCCGGCCCGCGTTATGTTGCCGCCACGCGAGTCGAACCTGACGAGCTCCTTTGCCTGCGGTGGGACCGGGCTGCCTGGCTGAACGGGCGTGTCCGGCAGGTCGGTGGTGAGCACAGCGAGCTCGCTGAGCGTCTTCGCGCCGAGCGCCGCCTCCAGCCGCTCGTCGAGTTCCTCGGGAGTCAGGCGGCCGTCACCCGCCGCCACCCGCAGCAGCTCCACGGTCGCGTCCCGGTCGGCGTGCGAGGCCCGCAGCTCGGGGGTCCGGGCGGCGTCTCCCGGGCTGGCAGTCATGCCGAATACTCTAGGGCCGAGCCGGGCTGCCGGCACTCACTCGAATGCCGGAACCGCATCTGCCAGGGTCCGAACCTGGTGGCTGGCGTAACTGCCGCTGCCCGGCGGAAATAGAATCTGTGGTCAACCCCGCGCCAGGCCGCGGCCCATGATCACGAGGAGCGGATCGGTGACATTGCTGGAGAGCATCCACAGCCCGCGCGACGTCAAGGAGCTAACGGCTGAGGAGTTGCCCCAGCTAGCCAGCGAGATTCGCGATCTGCTCATCAAGGTGGTCTCGAGGAACGGCGGCCATCTTGGCCCCAATCTGGGCGTCGTCGAACTGACGATCGCGCTGCACCGGGTCTTCGACTCGCCGGTTGACCGGATCATCTTCGATACCGGCCATCAGTCCTACGTGCACAAGCTGCTGACCGGCCGCTTTCCGGACTTTGACAGCCTGAGGCAAGGCGGCGGCGTGTCCGGGTACCCGAACCGGGCCGAGTCCGAGCATGACGTAGTCGAGAACTCGCACGCCTCCACCAGCCTGTCCTATGCGGACGGCCTGGCCAAGGCCTACGAGGTGCGCGGCGAGTCCAACCGGCGGGTCGTCGCGGTGATCGGGGACGGCGCTCTGACCGGCGGGATGGCTTGGGAGGCGCTGAACAACATCGCCGGCGCGAAGCACCGCCCGCTGATCGTGGTGGTGAACGACAACGGGCGGTCCTACCAGCCGACCATCGGCGGGCTGGCTGACCACCTCGCCACGGTTCGCGTGTCGCAGCGCTACGAGCAAGTGCTCGACTACATCAAGAGCTCGCTCACGCACACCCCGCTCGTCGGCCCGCCGCTGTTCGAGACCTTGCATGGAATCAAGAAGGGCCTCAAGGACGTCCTCCAGCCGCAGGTGCTGTTGGAGGACCTCGGCCTGAAGTACCTGGGCCCGGTCGAGGGGCACGATGAGCACGCCGTCGAGCACGCACTGCGGCGGGCCCGCGGTTTCGGCGGCCCGGTGCTGGTGCACGTCATCACGCGCAAGGGCTTTGGCTATCCGCCGGCCGAGGAGAACGACGAGGACTGCCTGCACCAGGTCTCCCCGTCCCGGCCAACTGCGGCCGTGACGCGCACCGGCCAGTCCGGACGCGGGCAGCAGCCAGCCGGTTCACCGCAGCCTGCCCGCTACCGTCCGTGGACGCAGGTGTTCGGCGAGGAACTAGCGGCCATCGGCGCGCGGCGGCCAGACGTGGTGGCAGTGACCGCGGCGATGCTGCACCCGACCGGCCTGAACTACTTCGCCAGCCTGTTCCCCGAGCGGGTGTTCGACGTCGGGATCGCTGAACAGCACGCGGTGACGAGCGCGGCCGGCCTCGCGATGGGTGGCTTGCACCCCGTCGCCGCCATCTACTCGACGTTCCTGAACCGGGCCTTCGACCAGGTCCTCATGGACGTGGCCCTGCACCGGCTGCCGGTGACCTTCGTGCTCGACCGTGCGGGCGTCACCGGCCCGGATGGCGCCAGCCACCACGGCATGTGGGACGGCTCCATCCTGCAGGTCGTGCCGGGCCTGCGGATAGCCGTGCCGCGGGACGCGAGCCGGGTCGCCGAGCTGCTGAAAGAGGCCGTGGCGATCGACGACGGGCCGACGGTGCTGCGCTTCCCGGGCAAGCTGGCCGGGCCGGACCTCCCGGCGATCGACCAGCTAGGCGCGATGGACGTGCTGCGGGTGCCGGCCACGACGGCGCGGCGCGACGTGCTGCTCCTCGGCGCCGGCCCGATGGCCGGCGTGTGCGCCGAGGCTGCGGACCGGATGGCCGACCACGGTATCGGCGTCACGGTCGTCGACCCGCGCTGGGTCAAGCCGCTGGACGAGGCGCTGATCGTCGCCGCGAGCCAGCACTCGCTGGTGGCAACCGTCGAGGACAACGGCAGGGTCGGCGGGTTCGGCGACGCGGTCGCCAGGCTGCTTCGGGACCACGACATCGAGACGCCGGTCCGGACCTTCGGGCTGCCACAGGAGTTCCTGACGCATGGCGAGCGGGCTGAGTTGCTGGAGAAATTCGGGCTTGTGCCACAGCGGCTCGCCAGGGTGATCACCGAACTGGTCGCGAGCCGATCTGCCGAGCTAGCAGCCGAGCAGCAGGAAGCCTAGCGCCGCAGCCCGGGCATGCCGGCCGGCTTCATCGCACCGCCAGCCGGGTCCGGACCATCCTGGTGACCTGGCTGACTTCGGAAACCCCGAGCAGGCTCGCCGTCACGAGGTAGAGCAGCAGGCCGCCGGTGCCGCCGACCGCTACGACAGCCAGCGAGGACAGTGTCCCGGCGGGCATGACGTGGTCGATCACCACCCAGCTGGCGATGGCGAACAGCATCCCCGGGATGCCCGCGATGTGCATGCGCAGCAACGTGGAGTTGATCCGCGGGGTATCCAGCCCGCCCACCCGGCGGCTCAGGATCCGCCACAGCCATACGGCCATCACAAGGCTCGAGACACCGAAGCCGACGCCGAGTCCTGCCACCACGTAGGCGGCCGGCAGCACCAGCAATGCGGTGAAGCTCGCCGCGATGCGAACCGCCATCGAAATCACGCCGATCACCGCCGGGGTCCGGGAGTCGTGCATCGCGTAGAAGGCCCGGAGCAGCAAGTTGAAGAGCGTGTACGGGAGCAGGCCCAGGCAGAAGATGCCGAAGATGACGCCAAGGTAGCGGGCCGAGGCGGGGGAGGTGCTGCCGTGCCCGAACACGGCCTGCGCCATCGGGGGCCCGAGGACGGCGAGGATCATGGCCGAGGGCACGATGATCACTGACGACAGCCTTGTGGCCTTGGAGAAATCCCTGGTGAGCAGGCTGTGCTGGGCCGCCGCCGCGTGCTCGCTCATCCGCGGCAGCATCGCGGTGATCACCGAGACTCCCACGATCGCGTACGGCAGCTGGAACAGCAGCCACGCGTTGCTGAACGCCGCGTACCCGGCGCCCGCACAGGTCTTGCACACTCGCGAGCCAGCGTCGTTCGACACGATCGTCGTGGTCAGCAGCGACAGCTGGGTGGCCACGATGTAGACGAACATCCAGCCGCCCATCCGGCCAACCTCCGCGACCTCGGCGCGGCGGAAGTCGAACCGCGGCCGCCAGCGGAAGCCCACCCGGTGCATGGCAGGCCACAAGGCCGCGGTCTGGGCAGCTATGCCGAGCGTCGTCCCGATCGCGAGCAGCTGGACCTCGGCAGGTGAGATGTCCTGCGGGGTGCGCCCGGTACCCGCGGTGAAGATCAGCGCCAGCCCCACGCCGATCACGACGACGTTGTTGACGATCGGCGTCCACATGGGCGCGGCGAAGCTGCCCCTGGCGTTGAGGATCGCGCCGGCCAGCGAGCTCACGCCGTAGAAGAAGATCTGCGGCAGAAAGAAGTAGGTAAAGATCACCGTGAGGTGGTAGGTGGCAGCGCTGCCGATGCCGTGCCCGTAGATCGCGGTCAGCGGCACGGAGGCTGCCGTCGCGGCCGCGGTGATCGCGCCGAGCGCCAGCACTCCGAGGGTGAAGATCCGCTGGTCGTAGGCCTCACCGCCGTCTCGCTCCCGGCGCGCGGCGCTGACCAGGAGCGGCACCACCACGCTTGTCAGGATGCCGCCGAGTGCGAGGTTGTAGACAGCGTTCGGCAGGTTGTTGGCCACGTTGTAGGCATTGCCGAGGGCTTGCGTGCCGATCGCGTACAGGAGGACTGCCGTGCGCAGGAACCCGGTGAACCGCGAGCCCACCGTGCCGAGCGCCATCACCCCGCTGGAGCGGACCAGGCTCGGGTTCCGGGGCGCCGCCACCCTGCGGACGCGGCGCTCCGCAGTCGTCATAGATGCACGCCGGACCGGGCCTTCGCGCGCGCCGTGGCCCGGTCGGGGTCGGCCCCGATCCGCACGCGCCCGGCACGGGCCGGCTGCGCCGCCTCAGC
>JASHTT010000023.1 GCA_030040415.1 Streptosporangiaceae bacterium
GTCGCGGCGGGCTCCTTCCTGCTGCTTGAACTGCTGCCGATCAACTTCTCGTACTGGGCGTTCGGGCTGATCCTGCTGCTCAACGGCCTGTCCATGGGCGCGTTCGCCGCGCCGAACCGGGCCGGGGTGATGAACAGCCTGCCGCCGCAGCACCGCGGCGTCGGCTCGGGCATGAACTCGACCTTCCAGAACAGCGCCCAGGTGCTGTCCATCGGGATCTTCTTCACCCTGATGATCATCGGCCTGTCCGCCACACTGCCTGGCACGCTCTACCACGGGCTCGTGTCCCATGGGGTTCCGGCGCACTCCGCTGCCGTTGCCGCGCACCTGCCGCCGGTCTCGACGCTGTTCGCCGCCTTCCTCGGCTACAGCCCGGTCAGCCACCTCGTCGGCCCGGCGGTGCTGGCACGGTTGCCCGCGCACCAGGCTGCCGTGCTGACCGGCCGCCGGTTCTTCCCCGCCCTGATCTCCGGGCCATTCGCCGCCGGGCTGCACACGGCCTTCGACTTTGCCATCGGCGCCTGCCTCGCGGCGGCCGGCGCCTCCTGGCTGCGCGGCGGCAAGTACCACTACCACGAGGCCGGTGAGGCTGAGGCGGGCGAGCCGCAGCCGGCGACCGCGGGCGCGGATTAGCGACAATTAGCGCAATACGCCGCTGATCTTTCCTGGCGTGGGTGACGCAGGTGTCGCCCCAGCGACACCTACTCCGCCCCCACGGGCTCTGCGGGCGCGTGCTGCTCTGTCGCTGGCTGGCTCGGCTCCGCCGAGGCCTGCTGTGGCGGCGACAGGAGCTTAGCCAGCGATATGGCTGCGGCCGCCCCGCCGCCCACGACAACGAGCATGGTGAGGGTCTTCGGCAGCGACGGGCCGAGCCGGATCCGCCCCGCGTCGGTCGTCGCCAACGCGGCCGCGACCGCCAGGTTGGTCAGCGGCAGCTCGAACCCCCGGTTCGAGGCGAGCGGCCCGTTCTCCCGGTGCGTGGTGGCGGCGACTGTCATCACCCCCATGATCGCTAGCGGCCCCAGTGGATGCGCGATACCCGTGGCGGTCAGCAGACCACCGCCGAACTCGGTCGCGCCGGCCACGGTCGCCATCTGTCTGCCAGGGGTGAGGCCGATCTTCTCGAAGCCTTCCGCGGTCTTGTCGAGGCCGTGACCGCCAAACGCGCCGAAGAGCTTCTGGGCGCCGTGCACGGCCAGGTACCCGCCGAGCACCAGCCTGGCTCCGAGCAGCATTACGTGTCGCATGTGCGGGATGCCCTTCCTATAGGGTGACGCCGCCCGGCCGTCAGGCCGCCTGCTCAGCCCGCCGCACGCCTGGGCCGCGGGCCGGCGGATCAACCGCTAGCCGGAGGCTTTGCTCCACATCGGCTAACATACAGGTGACGCGTAGACGGCGAGGTGGCAGTGGCGTCCAGTAACCAGCCGGCCACGCCGGCCCGCCAGTTGCGCGCTGATGCGGCGCGCAACCGGGAGGCCGTACTCTGCGCAGCCCGCGAGGTGTTCGCGGAAAGTGGCCTGGACTCGCCGCTCGAGGAGATAGCACGGCGCGCCCGGGTCGGCATCGGCACCTTGTACCGGCGGTTCCCGTCGCGGGAGCACCTGATTGCGGCAGCCCTGGTCGGCAAGATCACTGAGTACGCGGACGCGGCTGAGAACGCCCTCGGCGAGGCCGACCCCTGGGCTGGGCTCAGCGGATTCGTACGGAAGATCTGCGCGCTGCAGGCAGGCGATCGCGGCCTTGCCGACCTGCTGCTGATGACGATGGCGACGAGTGGCGAGATCGAGGCCATCAGGGAGCGAGCCAACCGCGCGGCGACCGAGCTGATCGCCAGGGCCAAGGCAGCGGGCACCGTGCGGCCGGACCTGACCGGCGAAGACCTGCTGCTGATGATGATCGCCAACAGCTCCATCGCTGCCGCCGCGGGCAGGGATGCACCGTGCGCCCAGCCGCGCTTCGTCGCCTTGATGCTCGAGTCGTTCCAGCCCCGACCAGACTCGGCGCTGCCGCGGCCGCCGTCCGCCGCGGAAATGCGCCGCGTCATGACGAGACTGGCAGCCGCGTACGGCTGCCACGCGGACCCGGCCGCGGCTGCCGAACTATGCGGAGGTCATCCTCCGCAATCCTCGTTAGGCCAGCCGGCGGCGCACTAGGATCATGTCCTGTGCGGCAGCCGAAGGCAGCCCCGCCGGCGAGGTGACCGCAGACGCGAGGAGGTTAGCTCCATGGGTGACTGGCAGCTTGACCCGTATCACACGCAAGTCGAGTTTTCCGCGAAGCATCTCGGGATGATGACGGTCCGTGGCCACTTCGCTGAGGTCACCGCCACTGGCCAGATCGACCCCGACCACCCGGAGACGTCCTCGGTGGCGGTGACCATTCAGACGGCGAGCATCAAGACCAACCACGAGGCCAGGGACAACGACCTGCGCTCCTCGACCTTCCTCGGCGTCGAGGAATTCCCTACCATCACCTTCAAGAGCACCAGCGTGGAGCCGACCGGGCCCGACAAGTACGCGCTGACCGGCGACCTGACGATCAAGGGGACCACCCACCCGGTCACCCTGCAGGTGACGAAGTACGGCGAGTTCAACGACCCGAATATGGGGCACCGGATCGCCTACGGCGCCACCACGCAGATCAACCGCAAGGATTACGGCCTGTCCTTCAGCATGGTGCTCGATGGCAGGTTCGTGGTCAGCGAGGAGATTCAGATCCAGATCGAGGGCGAGCTGGTGGAACAGCAGCAGGCCGCGGAGTCGGCAGCCGGCTGACCCGGGCCGAGCCATTCGCCGCCTGTCGTGCCAGTCGCACTGATCGGCGCTGG
>JASHTT010000253.1 GCA_030040415.1 Streptosporangiaceae bacterium
GACGACGCGTACACGACTCGGCCCACGCCGGCCCGTCGCGCCCCCTCGAAGGTGACGTAGGTGCCATGGATGTTCGCCTCGGCGATGCGTTCCCAGGCATCCTCAGAGGCCAGCCCGGCCAGGTGGATCACGGCCGCCGCCCCGGAGCAAGCTCGTGTCATCGCGTCCAGGTCGGTCACCGATGCCTGGACGGCCTCCTCGTCCGCGCCGACCTGAAGCGGGGCTATGTCGAGCAACCGCAAAGTGCGGCCCGGCGCCGCCAGCCTGGCGCGGAGCATTGTGCCGATGCCGCCGGCGGCACCGGTGATCAGGATGGTTGACATGCCACGCAGCGTAGAACGCTGCGCCTCTGCGAGCACCGCCATGACAGCGCGACTGGCGGCCCGACGGGGCCGAAACTGCGATAATGCAGCGGCCAGTGGTGGACGTGAAGCATGATGTAGACACTCGACATCGGGAAGAGACGCCGCATCTGTCTCAGGAGTAACAATCCGAATGAGCACGGGATTGCCGCAGAACGCGCAAGATCTGCGGAGTTCTTTCCCTGCTGGGGACGACGACTCGCCTTCCGACGTCGGAACTCGTAGTGCGCGGCCGGGTGGCGCTGGGGCGTTCGGGGCCGACCACCCGAGCGGGCCGCTGCCTATCGGCAGGCCCAGGCCTGAGCCTCGGGGTCGGCTGGGCCGGGGGCGGTCACGCGACGCGGACCTCGCCTCCTGGGCCGATGCGGCGCCGGGCGACGGGGACTACGACTGGATTCGCTACCTCGGCGAGGCGGGGCCGGCTCAGCAGTCCCCCTCCCGGCGCGCTGGCGGACCGGATACCACGGCCAGCCCGAGGGGTGGGCCGCGACACGGTCAGGGCCCTGGTCAGGCAGCCGACGCTGACCCAGACCGTAAGCAGCGCCAGGGCTGGGTGGCCCGCCACCGGACCCCCAGAGCTGACTTGGCGGAGGACCCCCTGGGGTCGTCCCCGCGGGCTGTAACCGCGGGGGGTTCCGCGGGGTTGTCCCCTCGGGCTGGCGCTACCTCGGATCCCTTCGGGGAGTCTCCCCGGCCTGGCCTCACTGGCGGTGTGGCGGGGTTGTCCCCGCGGGGTAGCACGGCGGAGGATCCCTTCGGATCGTCTGGCACGGCTGGGCACGCCGGCGGGTTGTCCGCGCGGGCTGGCACCGCCGACGCGCCTACCCGCCGTCCCGGCCCCGCACCTGACGTCCAGCGCCGCGCTGGCGGTGCGCAGTCGAGCGACATCGGCCCTGCCGGGACCGGATCATGGGCCACCGACCAACCGCATTCGCGAGCCGCTGGGCCGCGTCAGGCGAGCCGTCCGGGCACGGCTCGTCATGCTAGCCCGTGGCGAACCGAGGACCCGGACGAGAGTCCCGATCGGCTAGACGGCCGGCGCCATCGACCGGCAGCGGACGGGCCGCAGCGTGGGTCGGTCCAGCAGTCACCGATGCCATCCCGGTCTCGTGAGTGGCAGACGGAGCGGCCAGAGGATGACCGGGCGGCTGGCCGCTGGCAGCCTCCGGCGGCCCCGCTCGTCGCCGGACCCGGGCGCGCAGGTCGGCGTTCGGGCGCGGACCTGACACGCCAAGCTACCGATGCCGGTAGCGGCAGCATCGACGGAACTCGGCCAGGTAGCGGCCGGGGTCGGCGAGCCGGGCCTGCGTCCGCGGGCGCCGCAGCTTCCGGGTACGTGACCAGCCCGGCCTCCTCGCCAGGCCGTCAGCCGTCCGGGCCAGCCAAGCACGGCGGAAAGCTTCGACTCGGCCGCAAGGCCCGGTCGCAGCGGGACGGCAGCCGCCAGGAAGCCGCGCTTCAGGATGGGCAAGCCGCAGGCCAGGCCCGCGACCGAACCATCGCTGACGCCGCGCCCGTCGCGTTTGCTCAGCAGACCGCGCCCGTACTGCCCGCGCCGGTCGCGCCGGATCGCACGATGGGGCTCGGCCGGACCGGTCAGCTGATTGCGCCGCAGACGCCTCGCGCAGCCCCGCCTGCCCGGCCAGTGCCGACCGGCCAGCGATCGGCAGCTGCCCGGTCCGTGGCCGTCGGCCAGCCAGTTGCGCCAGCCCGGTCCGCGCCGGCCGGCCAGCCGTCGGACCCAACGCGGCCCGCTCCGCAGTCGGTCCGCTCCTCGACCAAGACGCAGCCAGCGCCGGCAGCTTTGCCCGCTCCGTCGGAGCCGGGCCGAGCCGCGCGCAAGGGCAGGTCGCGCTCCCGGGCGCGGATCCTGCGACCGGTGCCAGTGGTGGCGGCCGTGGCCGTGGTCGGGGCCGGTGGTTTCGTTGGCTACCACGTGCTCTCCGCTGGCAGCGGGCCAGCGCACGTGGTGTCCACCCCGAATCGGCTGCTGGCATACGTGCAGGAGCCTGCGCTGGCGAAGGGGATGGGCGCGCAGCAACTGCGCGCCGAGATCGTCGCGAAGGGCCACGGCGAGGCCAGTCACGTCGTGGATGCGGTGTATGAGGCCAGCTCCAAGTCCGGGCCCTTGATCATCTTGTTTATCGGCGGCAACCTGTCCGGGTCTGCCAGCTCGTTCATCTCGAGCTTCACCGGCATGCTTCCGGGGTCGTTCGTGACGAGTCCTGGCTCGCTCGGAGGTCAGGCTGCCTGCGTGCCGAGCGTTTCCGGTCGGCCTGCCGAGTGTGCCTGGGCTGACGACGACACCTTCGGGCTGATAGCTTCGCCGGACCTCGGCGCAACGGCGCTGGGGAATGAGCTACGCCAGATCAGGCCGCTAGTGGAGCACAAGGTCCGGTAGCCGGGCGGCCACTTCCTCACGTCTGCTGGTCGGACTTGGCGGCCGTGTCACCCTGGCTGCGCTGCTTCCGCAAGGACAGCCTCACCAGCGCGATCGCGATGGCCCCGGCCAGTACTGCCAGACCGGCCAGCTGGCCACCGATGAGCCGCGCATCGATCGGAACCGTCGCAGATGCGTCAGAGGCGTGCGTCGAGCGCGGTGATACAGGCGGGAGCGACGCCCCTGCGCTCGGGCTCGCGCTGGGCGGCACCGTCGGGAACAGGCCGGCCGGGTTGGTGGGCGATGTCCCGGTACCCGGTAGCGGCGGCAACGTGGTTGG
>JASHTT010000254.1 GCA_030040415.1 Streptosporangiaceae bacterium
TCGGTCCCCGATCTTGATGCAGGACTTCGCTTCTACCGTGATTCTCTCGGCCACGAACTGCGTTGGCGCAACGACCGCCTAGGCCAGGCAGGCCTCGGCCTGCCTGCCACTGACACCGAGCTCGTTCTGACGACAGAGCTGTCATACGAGCCGAACTGGCTGGTCGCCTCCGCCGACGATGCCGCAGCGGCCGTCGCTGATGCGGGTGGCCGCGTAGTGGTTGCGCCGTTTGACATCCCCGTCGGGCGTGCGGTCGTCGTGGCGGACCCATTCGGCAACACGCTGGTGCTCCTGGACTTGTCCAAAGGGCGGTACGTCACCGACTCCGCCGGCAACGTCATCGGCGTGGCGTCGTAGCCCGAACGGGTCCACGCCGACCACAGCCGGCCCGGGCTCACGTGCCTCGGGCAGCGTTCAGTTCTGATCGGCTGCGGCCTGGCGGGTGAATGGCAGCTGGATCTCGAATACCTGCGGGCCGGGGTCGCTGAGGTCGTCTTTGTCGTGAACCCATACTTCGCGGCCTGAGCCTTGGAAGGGGTGGTAGCCGTGCTCCTCGATCCACCGGACCAGATCCTGGTAGACCATCGGGAAGATGCTTGCTGCCGGACCGCTGCGTACCGCGACGGCGGCCTCGATTTCCGGCAGGACACGATAGCTCGCGGGCGCGGGGAGGTCGGCCGGCGGTTCGGTCACTGGCAGGGCCAGGAAGACGGTGACGTCCTGGCCGTGTTCGCGGTCGTAAAAGATGATGCGGGGCCCGGCTTCCTTAACCCGCTCATGTATGGCGAGCTGGTCGAACTGCGCGACCAGCTGATTGACAACCGGGACGATATTCCCGGCGCCGAATCCGGGGGCCCGCCCGGTGATCACGACAACGCCCGTGGCGGGAATCGTCTTGGCCACGATGTCATCTGCTGGCATGCCATCCTCCCGGGCGATGGAGCGGAGCCGGCCTTCGACTCCGAGCAACTGGTTCTTGTGCTGGTCGATCTCATGCTCAAGCTGGGCGCGCCGCAGCAGGAGCATGCCGCGAAGCTCGCCGAGGGTGACGCCGTCCAGCAGCCGCCGGACCTGGGCAAGCGAGAGCCCGAGTTCCTTCAGCGCCATGATCCGGTTGATCTGTCCCAGCTGTGCTGCCGAGTAACCGCGGTATCCCGTGTCAGCGTCGACCGTCGCGGGCCGCAGCAGCCCGATCTCGTCGTAATGCCGGAGCGTGCGGACCGACACGCCGCCGAGCCGGGCGAACTCGCCGATGCTGAACATGACACGAGCATGCACCCCTCACGCTACGAGAGAGTCAAGGCCAATCCGCGGGAGAACCCAGGCTCGCGCACCCCGATCCTGACGCGGACCGGCCCCCGAGCCTCCTCCGCAAGGTGGCGGGCGGCATCTTTAGAAGCTGCGCCTCTGCTAGTCCCGCTCGTCGCGGCGGGACCGATCGCCTTGAAGTTGGCCGGTGATGAAGGAAGTACGCCAGCAGCAGCTAGCGAACTCGGCTGGCGTGGTCGGGGCTACGGCTTCCTGCCACAGCCTCGCCCTGGTGACCAAGGGCACCGTGCGGAACGCCGGGTCACGGGATCCCGCCAGCGAGATGGCGGAACAGGTGCTCCGGCCTGGGCTTCAGGGGATGCGGCGCGCCCGCCGGGACGACGCGGGTGGCGACCAGGCCGGCGACTGCGAAGCCGGCGGCGAGAAGCATGCCGAGTGCCGCGCGGTACCCGAAGCTGCCGTGCGTGGCGACGAGCGTTGCGGACACAATGGCGACCCCGAGTGCCGAACCGCACTGACGCGTCGCGGTGAGCAGCGCGCTGGCGGTCCCCTCTGAACGGGTAGCGACCGGGCCGTGGGTGCCGGCCAGGGTGGAGGCGACCTGGCTCAGCCGAGCCGCCACGCCGAGGGCAAACTGGGCTGCCAGCAATCCGGCCACCGAGCCGACCAGGATCGCGGCGGCCAGTACGGTTAGGCTCAGCGCGGTGACGGACAGGGCGATGGCCAGCGCCCGGCGCGGTCCGAGGCCGGGCACGAACCGTCCGGCCGGACCGGCTAGCGCGAACGCCCCGGCCGCCTGCGGAACGAAACACAAGCCCGTGAGCACCGGGCTGAGCCCGCGCCCTTCCTGCAGGTACAACGTCACAAGGAGGACTTGGGCGGCGTTCGAGGCTCCCACCGCGATGAGGGTCAAGTTGGCTCCGGTGATGCCGCGATCCTTGAACAGTGCCAGATCGAGCAGAGGTGCCCGGGCCCGTCGTTCCCGTAGGACGAACATGGCCAGCAAGACGGCCGCGGCCACGGCCAGCAGCGCGGGCTGGAAAGTGTGCGGCGTCGCTCCCGCCCGGACGACGGCCAGGACCAGCAGTCCAACGCCCGCGGTCGCTGTTAGCGCACCCGGAACGTCCAGCTGTCCCTGGCGCCCCGGCGGGTCTGCGGGGAGTAGCCGGAAGGAGGCGGCCAGGAGCAGGATGCCGACCGGGACGTTGACGAAGAAGACCAGCCGCCAGGTGATCTCCACGAGAAGGCCGCCGAGGACTGCCCCCGACGCGAAGCCGGCTGAGACGACCGCGCCGTAGGTACCCAGGGCGCGGCTGCGTTCGTGCTCTTCGGGCCAGCTGGTCACCAGCAGGGACAAGCCCGCGGGTGCCAGCACGGCCGCGCCGAGCCCCTCCACCACCCGCGAGGCGATCAGCAAGCCCGGCTCGACGGCGAGGCCACCGGAGATGCTCGCCGCAACGAACACGACCAGGCCGATCCGGAACAGCCTGGCCCTGCCGTACACGTCGGCCAGCCGACCGCCCAGGAGCAAGAACCCGCCCAAGGCGACCGCGTAGCCGCTGATCAGCCACTGCAGCGTGGTGGTGGCGACGTGCAAGTCTCTTTGGATGGAAGGCAGCGCGACGTTAACAATGGTGAAATCCAGCACGGTCATGAATTGCGCCATCGCCAATGTCAGCAGCAGCGCAAACCCAGCGCGCGACCGACCCGCCGGAACTTGATTACCCGGACTTGGCAGAGAGATAGCAGGCCTTCCGCAATAGAAGATCGAAGCGCGTCAGTTGGTTCCCGGCAGCCCGCTGCCGTCGGCCTGCTTTGTCACCGGCGCGGTAACCCTCCAGGCTCAGCATTCGCACGATAGCGCATCGCGACACCCAGACCTGCGACGCGCTGCGCCATGGAGTCGCTGCCGCGAAGTAAGGAACGGCTGCTGCCAGCCTCTCTTAACCGCTGGGGCCTGTGCGGGGGCGGACTCGTGTACTCGGCGGGAGCCTCCCCCGCATGCCGCGATTGGTCCTGCCAGGTCGTGACTGAGAACCTGTGCGGTCGCCCACCGCACGTCCCGCTCCTGACGAGCCGCACGAACAATGTGGCGACCTGCGAGGAGCAGTCACTCGTTTGCTGCGTCACCAACCTGTTCGGGCAGAACAGGTTGGTGAGCTTGTCCGGTAGCTGCTCTCAGGGGCGCGGCCTGGTGGTGCTGGCGGCGTGGTGCTGTTCGGCGTGTGCGCAGGCGCGGGCGATGCTGGTGATCGGCTCCCCGT